>JAQWUC010000029.1 GCA_029242355.1 Paracoccaceae bacterium
CTATTGGGCAACTCTGGTAATTATTGTTTGTTTATTTTACGTGGCGGCATTCTTTTTTTGTAGGGTGGAAAAATTGCTGGTAAAGAAAATTCTGATGCTGCAGGGGAGGATTGAACTCCCGACCTCGTCCTTACCAAAGACGTCCAGACACGTCTAGGTGACGCCCATGATGCGTAAAGTATTGAAATTATTAACACCTAGCATGCGTGTTAGGTGTAGGACTTTGTGTAAATTGGCACAAATAGTGCCACTTTTATCTACTTAGGAGTTGTAATAGAATAACTTACAGGTAATTTTCCCGATGCATTTATTCACCTACATCACTAAAAGATTTAGTGGTTTCTATCCAATTTGTGCTTTAGCTAGTTTATCAGTCATTGGTTTCGAATACGACGATTTATTGACCAACTAATTTTTTAAAATGTTCTCTTAATGGGCTATAAGCATATTTTCTTTTCTTATAATTTTCCAATGATTTTATATTAAAACTTAATGACATAAAGCTACTTATTGATTCGATAGTTGCGACCGGATCCTCTGTTAGTTGTTCAAAACAAACTTGCATAGCGGTTTCCGGCATTTTTTTACAGAGTATTTTTGAGATATCATTATAAAATTTTAAATATAACTCTATCTCATTAGCTTCGTAAGCGTAGTAGTTACCTGATTTATAGTCTGCCATAAACATTTCTGATCCAACGTCAAGGTGATCGCGATTCATAAAAATGAAATATGAATTTGGAAGTTTATCAGCTAAGAATGAAGTCAAGAAAATCGAGTGAGGTTCAGTGGAAGTGGTTATCTTGTAACCCTGTTCCAGTAAGGCGCCTTCACTTCTAAAGAAAAGTTTATCAAATTCAATGACCCCTTGTGAGTCTAAATTCTTCCTGTTGGTGCTAATTGACTTTCTAGCCTCGTAAAGTGGTTTTATTCTCTTACTTTTTGATAACAATTTTTCGACAGTAGATTTTCCTGATTTAGATGGTCCAAGAATAAATAATTTTTTGATAACTGTTTTTTTTGTCGGTTGTATTGCAGGAATCCAATGTCTCACATTTTCAACAAAATTGGAGTAATCCATTATTTTTTTTTGTTTCATTTTCTTTAGTTCGAAAACTTTGGTTTTATTGGCTTGACAAAACTTTTCAAAGGCCCGGTCATGTTCCTTTTCTTGCATAAGAAGACGAGCTTTTAGGAACTGAACTTCACTAGATGAATTGCTTTCTGAAGGAATCTGCTCTAGTAATCTTCTTATTTTAGGAAGATATACTTTCTTTTTACTATTGGTTGGTACCTTTAGTAAATTTAAAGCTACCTCAGTATTGTTAGGATCAATGGTTAGCGCTTTATCAAAAAAGGCTATCGATTCTTCAGTTTCTCCCCGCTCAAAAAAAACTTTTCCTAAATTATTATAAACCATGGAAAAGTTCGGCTTTAAAACAAGTGCATTATAAAATATGGTTACTGCTTCATCCAGTTTTCCTTGTTCTCTGAGCGCAATACCCAAATTGTTGTAGATTTCGGCCTGACTTGTTTTAATGGCAAGGGAAGCAATAAATGCTTTCTCTGCTTTATCAAATTTTCCTAGTTCATTTAGCGTCACGCCAAGATTATTATAACCTTCGGCATAATTTGAATTTAGTTGGGTGACCTTCTCAAAAGCAAACGCAGCTTCTTCAATTTTTCCAAGTCTCCTAAGTGAGGCACCCAAAATATTCCAGACTATAAATGCCTTGGGATATTGTTCGATGAGGGTTTTGGCCCGTTTCGCAGATTCCATTGATTTTCCCTTTTGGAAAAGGTTAAGGATTTTATCTACTTGCTTTTGTGGTGGCTGATTATAATTGATCGCATATTTTGGCTTTAATGACTTCGATAAGTAAGGCCCGTTCTTTTTGTGATTGGGAAGAAAAATCAAAAGCTATCCTATTTAATGATTGAGCTTTAATAAAATTACCTATCTCTGTAAGTACTCTCGAATTTTGAAGTACTCTAACCACTCGACTTCGTTATTAAACACCCTTCGCGATCTTTAACTTCACCAAAAGGATATATCAGCTGTTGCATAAGGTGTTTTTTAAGGTTTCGACATATAGTTCATAAAGCAAATTAATTCATTTTAAATACTTAACTTTATTTAACCGAATTTCAAGGAATTTTTCTGATTTTTATTAAGAACATATATTGGATTAATAGTATGGATTTTTTGATACTATTAGCGGCTTCCAAAATGAGCGTAATCCAGCGTAGCTCTTAATTAAGTAAAAAGAAGATATGGAATATTTTTTTGTCAATGGGCTATGGAAATAGTTAACTACTTCACAGGAGAACCAAGAAACTGAAGAATTAATTTTAAGGTGAATTTTAATGAAATATGTGAAGTTTCAGACGGACATCGCACTCTATATTTATTAAATCATTACTGTTTTGGAATGGGTTTGTTGTTAAAATTATGCTATCGGTACAAATTTTGAGCCTAAGGAAAAATACGTTCTAGGGAAAAATACGTTGCTAACGGCACTGAAAATGGTGCTGCAGGGGAGGATTGAACTCCCGACCTCGTCCTTACCAAGGACGCGCTCTACCACTGAGCTACTGCAGCCTAATTTAACCTTGTGAATTTCTACAGTAATTTCTTCCTGACGCAAGACTAATTTAATTCGTCTGGATTATTCTCTTTGAAAGACGTAAGTAGAAGGTATTAATAACAAAGGTTTTTATTAATGGCTATTGACGAAGAAAAGTTAAAAAAAGATACTGATCAAAGAAAAGAGTTTTTGGATTTAAAGCAGGCGAAGCCTAAAACCGAAGTGAAAGCGCGATTAACTATTGCATTAAGAGAAAATCTCAAAAAACGAAAGATGCAAAAGCGTTCAAGAAAAGTATCTGTTTCAATGCTTAATGAAAACAAACTTATAAAAGAGTAATTAAATATGGATCGAATCCTTGTTGAAGGCGGCTTATCACTTTCGGGTGAAATACCAATATCTGGCGCAAAGAATGCATGTTTAGCTCTTATGCCGGCGGCTTTGCTTACTCAAGCGCCATTAACTTTAACTAATGCCCCATTCTTATCAGATATAAACACTATGAGAGAGTTACTAGCCTCATTGGGTTGTGAAGTTGCCAGTCTTCAGAATAATCGTATTATAGCGATTGCCGCTGAAAGTATTTCTAATCATGTTGCAGAGTATGACATTGTTAGAAAAATGCGGGCTTCAATACTTGTCTTAGGTCCACTCTTAGCACGAGAGAAAAAAGCAGTGGTTTCACTACCTGGTGGTTGCGCCATTGGAGCTAGGCCAGTTGATATCCATCTAAATGCACTTGAGGCGATGGGAGCAAAACTTGAATTAAAAGAAGGTTACATATTTGCTGAGGCAAAAAAGGGACTCAAAGCAGTAGATTATACATTCTCAACGGTATCAGTAGGGGCAACCGCAAATATAGTAATGGCTGCATCATTAGCTGATGGTAGTAGCGTTTTACGGAATTGTGCTTTGGAACCTGAGATTCAAGATCTTTGTGATTGTCTCAATGGCATGGGTGCAAAGGTAAAAGGTGGGGGGACATCTATCATTGAAATTGAGGGTGTTAGTGAACTTAGTGGACACACTCATTCGGTAATCGCTGATAGGATTGAATTGGGCACCTACATGCTCGCTCCTGCTATCGCAGGTGGCGAGATATTTTTACGTGGTGGTAGAATAGAGCTCATAGAGTCTTTCGCAAAAATACTTCGAGAAACTGGTGCGGAAGTAATATCTTCAGAAGATGGTATTTTGGTCAAAGGCTCTAAAAATGGCATTGCTCCAGTGAACATATCGACGCAGCCCTTTCCAGGGTTTCCAACTGATCTCCAAGCCCAGATGATGGCACTTTTAACGCTTTCGAAAGGAATTTCCACATTAAATGAGAATATATTCGAGAATCGATTTATGCATGCACCAGAATTAAACCGAATGGGAGCAAAGATTTTCGTTGATGGTGGAACTGCAACGGTCGAAGGCGTAAATGCGCTTAAGGGAGCACCTGTTATGGCGACCGATCTTAGAGCGTCAATCAGCTTGATTTTAGCTGGTTTAGCAGCACAGGGTCAAACTATTTTAACTCGTGTTTATCATTTAGATAGAGGTTATGAAAATGTGTGCTCAAAATTATCAAACTGTGGCGCTGACATAACACGTATTTCGACATGAGTTCTGAAAAAACATATTTTAGCCCCATAGAAAAATTAGCTTTGTACGGTCACGGTGGCGAAGATGTGTCCATTATTTCTGCCTTATTACAAGACTCAGTGTTATTGAAAAAAAACATTAAGTGGAATAAAAAACGCAATCGATTTTCTTTGTTGGTAAATCGGTTTAGATGGGAATTAATGCAAGATAACATTAGTGAAACTCTTCCATATAAGAGAGTTCAAACTATGCTTCTTTTTAACGGTGTGATAGCAGTTTACTCCCAAAATTTGCAACGAGCCTTAAATAATGAAATTTTATCTTTGCTAAGTCTAAACCTAACCAGCAATGAAAATTTTGATGAGATTAAGTTAAGTTTTTCGGGTAATACTTCTATAAAATTAAAGATAGAGTTTATTGAAGTGTTGGTAAAAGATTTAGATACATCGGATTTTCATGGCAAGTCGACAGTTCCAACTCATGATAATTGAATTGATCGTCAGGTAAAAAAAGAATAAAAATAGTGTGGATTTAATTATATGGAGACTAGGCATTGCAAATATTAAACTCACAAGATAGTAATTTTGCAAGCTCATTAGAGAAATTAATTAATCAACCTCGCGTAAATAATGAAGATGTGAGGGGTGCCGTAGCTAAAATTATTGAACGTGTGATAAGCAAAAAAGACAAAGCTTTAGTTGAATTCACAAAAAAATTTGATAATGTAGTGTTAAGATCAGAAGATATTATGTTCTCTGATTTAGAGATATTGCAATATTGTGCTGACGTCCCTGATGAGCACAAAAAGGCTTTGGATTTAGCTGCATCGAGAATTAAAGAATTTCATCAAAAACAGTTGCCAAGCGATAAGTATTGGACAGACAAAACAGGTATCGAAATGGGTTGGAAGTGGCGACCCATCGAGTATGTAGGATTGTATGTACCAGGTGGAACTGCGTCGTATCCGTCCTCAGTTCTTATGAATGCTATCCCTGCACGTATAGCTGGAGCAAAAGAAATCGTAATGGTGTCTCCTGTGCCGAGTGGAAAAATTAATCCGTTGGTGATTTATGCGGCAAGGACTTCTGGTATTAATAAGATTTATAAAATTGGAGGTGCGCATGCTATAGCCGCTTTAGCTTTTGGAACTGAAACAATTAACCCAGTGGATAAAATAGTAGGTCCAGGAAATGCATTTGTCGCCGAGGCAAAGCGACAAGTTTTTGGCCGTGTTGGTATAGATATGGTTGCTGGACCATCAGAGGTAGTGATCATCGCCGATAATAACAACAATCCAGATTGGATCTCAGCCGATCTTCTGAGCCAAGCGGAACATGATACTAATGCCCAGGCTGTCCTTATTACGACAAGTAAAGAGTTTGCTTTAAAGGTAAGAAAAAGTTTAAAGAGCCAAATTACAAAAATAACAAGAACAGAAATCGCCTCTAAAAGTATAAAAAGGAATGGTGCGATAGTTATCGTAGATGACTTAGATGTAGCGGTTAACTTATCTAACCGGTTTGCTCCAGAGCACTTGCAACTTTGTGTGAAGGACCCTGATACGCTCATTAAAAGCATTAAAAATGCGGGATCAATTTTTTTGGGTGCTTGGAATCCTGAAGCTTTAGGGGATTATGTAATTGGAATGACTCACGTTCTTCCTACTGAAAAATCAGTAAGGTATGCGTCAGGTCTGTCAGTTTTAGACTTTATGAAACGATCCTTCATTTCTAAAGTAACAGCTACGTCTTTTAAAGCTGTTGGTAAAACTGCATCAACTTTAGCAAATGCTGAAGGGTTGGGTGCGCACCAACTGTCAGTTGATTTAAGATGTTTGGAGTCCAAAAGTAACGATCAAGATGGTTAAGACAAATTCTATCATAAAAATATTTATTGAGGAGAGTGGTTTGCCGACTCCAACTCCAGAAATAGAACATGAACGGAACTTAGCGATTTATGATATCTTGCAAAAAAATGAATTTTCTATTGATACTAAATTAGTAAATCCAGCGCCTGATGGACCTTATGTTCTACGTCTTGCCATAAAAAATTCTTTGTTGTTATTTATTATTAAGGATCAGGCGTCTGAAGCGGAATACGAAATACATCTTTCGTTAACCCCTCTTAGACCAATAATTAGAGATTATTTTGATATTTGTCAAAGTTACTTCAATGCCGTAAAAAGATTACCTCCAAGCCAAATTGAAACTATTGATATGGGACGGCGTGGCATTCATCTAGAAGGAAGCCAAACGTTGATAGACCGTTTGGACGGTAAAGTTATAACTGATATTCAAACTGCTAAGCGCTTATTTACTCTTGTGTGCGCCCTTCACTTTAAATGACTTGGGATACTTTATGAAAAATATTCAAGCCGTCCTTTTTTGTTGTGATCATAATGCTATTAGATCTCCTATGGCTGAAGGTATTTTTAAGAAATTATATGGTAAGAAGATTTTTGTGCAATCAGCTGGGGTTAAGCATGATACAGAAATTGATGGATTTGCAATTTCAGTTTGTGAAGAAATAAATGTTATTTTAGAGCGTCATCAATCTAGATCTTTTGATGAAATGGAAAAGTGGGGTGATGATATAAGTAGTTTTGATCTAATCATTGCGCTATCTCCTGCTGCTCAAAGAGCTGCTCTTGAATACACACGGTATTTTTCTTTAGAAATTGAGTACTGGCCCATTTTAGATCCAACTGGATTGCATGAGGATCGCGCTTCGATTCTAAAGGCATATCGGTTAACCAGACAGCAAATCACTGATAAGATAGTTGATCGTTTTGGTTAAGAGCCAGCTGAATTTTATAAAAAAGCAGGTTTTTTGACTTTTTTCACTTATTTTAACTTTTTTACTTGAATATAATGTTTAAGAGGTTCATTTTCCAGTCACTGCTTTAACACGAAATTGGAGATTAAATGGCGAAAGAAGAACTTCTTGAGTTCCCAGGGTTAGTAAAAGAACTTTTACCTAATGCCACATTTAGAGTGGAACTTGAAAATGGCCATGAGATAATAGCGCATACAGCCGGTAAAATGCGAAAGAATCGAATAAGAGTTCTTGCAGGAGATAAAGTGCAAGTAGAAATGACTCCTTATGATTTAACAAAGGGTCGCATAAATTATCGTTTCAAATAGGTGCTTGTTCTAGCTTCAAATAGTCCGCGAAGACTAGAGTTATTGCAGCAAGCTGGTGTTAAAATTGGGCAGATTATCGATCCTAAAATTGATGAGACGTCACTTAAATCTGAATTACCTTTAAGTTATGTCCGTAGAATGGCACTGGCAAAGTCTTATTCTGTTGAAGCGGATCTTAATGACTATGTGCTAACTGCTGATACAATAGTAATGCGTGGCCGAAGGATCTTGGGTAAACCTGAAAATAGAAAAGAAGCTGAAAGTTATCTGAAACTTCTTTCCGGTCATAAGCATCGCGTGGCAACTTCTGTATGCCTTGCCCATAAAGATAAAATAAAAGTTCGTACTGTGCTCACAGTAGTTAAGATGAAGCGATTGTCTTCTGCTGAGATAAGTAATTATTTGGATAGTGGTGAATGGAAAGGTAAATCTGGCGGGTATGCGATTCAGGGTAACGCGGCGAAGTTTATACCATCTATTTCAGGGTCTTACACCAACGTGGTTGGCCTTCCATTAACTGAAACTATTAACTTGTTGACTGGTAATGGTTTCATTATAGACAATAAAGTTTGTATTAATGAGTGATTTAACACTTTTGATTGAAGAATATGGAGCTGGTCATGCTGTTGCTGCCTTGGAAAATGGGCGTTTAATTGATTTTTTAATTGACTCATTGGAACAGAAAGACTGGTCAATGGTTGGGAGCATTATGACAGCAAAGCTTCATGATCCTTTGAAGGGTGTAAATGGTACATTTGTAACATTACCGAACAATAAAAAAGGTTTTTTGAGAGGAGCACATGATTTTCCCAAGCATTCAGTTGTTCCAGTGTACGTCGGGGTGCAAGCAGAGCCTTATAAAGCACAGCCAGTTACTACAAAACTTCTATTAAAGGGTCGTTATGTAATTTTGACGCCAGATAGTCCTGGTGTCAACATTTCGCGTGAGATTAGATCCGAGGATAAACGCAATACTATTTTTAATGGGTTGTTGAAAATGAGTGATAAGCTTCCTACGAAATGTGGTTTAATTGTAAGATCTCAAGCGATCAATATTGATATAGAGGATATAATTAAAGAAACTAATGAAAAAATAGCTCAGTACGATTTAATTTTAAAAGACGATCGTTCAAAATTACGTATAATTATTGATCCAATTAAAGCCCGCGAACGTGCCATATTAGATTGGAGTTTAAACGAATCAAACTTGATTATTGAAGAAGAATCTTGCTTTGATGTATTTAGCGTTTGGGAACAAGTTTCTGAATTTTTAAAAACCCGCGTGGAATTAGCAAATGGTGGATTCATTATGATAGAATCTACATCAGCACTGGTGGCAGTTGATGTGAATACAGGGGCAGATGTTAGCTATGCTGGAGCACTGAAGACAAACTTACTAACTATGAGGGAATTACCAAGGCAATTAGAAATCCGTGGATTGGGGGGAAAGATAGTCGTAGAGCTAGCGCCCTTATCAAAAAAAGATCGTTTAAAAGTGGAGATTGAGTTAAAAATGGCTCTGGAAAAATATAAGAGCCAATGCGCTATAGTGGGTTGGACAAAGCTTGGGAATCTTGAACTTCAAAAAAAACGACATAAGCAATCTATTTCTAAGGTCTTGAGAAATGACAATCGGTTTAAGCTTGTTTGATTATATTAAAACATTTATTCTATTATGTGTTCCTGATCTATAGACATACCATTCAAGTTACCTTAAAAGCGAAATTGATGGTGGTTGCATTGTAACATGCCCGGGTAGCTCAGGGGTAGAGCAGCGGACTGAAAATCCGCGTGTCGGTGGTTCAAATCCGCCCCCGGGCACCATCAAACATCATAACACATTGATAAAACTACAGAATTGAAACTATTTCAAGGACCGTAGTAAATGTCGTTGTACAAATCTATTCCGCATACATTCCGCAAAGAGGGTATTTATTATTTTAATCGGCGGGTTCCTAAGGATGTAAGGGGTTCTTATAACAAATCCCGAATATCATTTTCCTTAAAAACAAAATCTCTTAAGCAAGCTCACAGATCATCATTACTGGTATCACAGAACCTTGAAAGTCACTGGGTGTCATTACGTTTGCAGGGTAATCCATTTGGGATTGAGAGATATGTAAAAGGCTTTTGTAAAGTTCCAGACTGTGAGGATGTAAACAAGGATGATACTACCTTCTCTGATGCCCTTGATATTTACCTAAAATTGAAAGGAAATGACAAGCCTTTAACATTCAAAAGTTCTGCTGAGAGGGCATCTCGTTATCTTATTGAGGTATCAGGTAATAAATCACTTACATCTTATAAACGAGGCGATGCTACATCTCTGAGA
>JAQWUC010000030.1 GCA_029242355.1 Paracoccaceae bacterium
GCTGTGGCCTGATGGCAGAGTGGTGATGCACCGGATTGCAAATCCGTTTACAGCGGTTCGATTCCGCTTCAGGCCTCCAACAAAATGTAAAAGTCACCATATAAAAACGAAATTTTATAAAAATAAAATTTTATATATCAGGCTTTACTTTTGCTCATTAATTTTCTGTCTAACTTTTTCCTTTATACTTTCTGGCAAACGAAATTCGATCAGAAATATAATCATTACTACGAGCCAAATAATAAAAAAAATTAACTCCCAAGAGACCTTAACACTTAAAAGGACCTGAGCAATCCACCAAACCATTATGGTTGGAAAAATTGTAATAAAACATGCAAACAGGATTAATGGCCATTTAAATGTGAGATAATATGCAATAGCCTCTTCAACCAATAAACAGTAATAGTAAACAGCTTGTTTTGGTATTTTCTTCAAATTATTCTTGTCACACGTCAAAATTCTTGACTAGGTCACCTATTTTAATTGATCCAGACGAAACTACTTTACAGTAAAGTCCAAAATTCTTATGTCCAAAATTTTTCTTTAACGCTGATAACGTATCAGCATCTCTCACCCCAGTTTTATCATTGGCCTTGGTAGCATTACACCTCTTGATGGGCTCAACGACCTCAAGTTTTGCATCGCCAATATTTATTACTTTGCCAATTAAATCAAATTCTATCCATGGGTCCAAACCACTTATCCAAATATTCCCTCTAAATCTTCTTGCATGAAGTCGTATATCCATCTTGATAGATAGATCTTTAAGCGAAGAAATTGAATTGACAGATATTGAGGGGTAGTCAGTATCTGTCATTCCTCGACCAGGCACCTTACACAAATCGATTGGTTTTGGAGCACCTTCAGGACAGATTGGCCGAACCCATTCAATAAATTTTTTTCTTTCATCAGCCTTTTCCAAGTTTAGACAAATCTTTGGAAGTCGCGGATGCCAAAAATCAATTGTTCCATCAAGATCATTTACTTGGGTGCTCACTGCAGCAAACAATGGTGCTATTGAGCACCTTAGAAAGACATGTGAAGGAGACCAAATAGGATTTTCCAGATCAAATCTACTATTCTCATAAGTTAGGGCCCAAACTCTATCCCCAGGCAAAGTTTTGCCCTTTTCTAAAAATATAGAATTTTCTTGCTCTGCTCCGAGACTTTTAACTGGGTGTCGCCAAATCTGATCAACAAAAGAGTTACTCAACATTACTCTTGTTCTCCTTCCATTTCCAAAATGTTTAAAGTTTAATCAAACGACGATTTTTACAATAAAGACTCTCCAATTCAAAACAACAGATTAAAGTAAATTACTTATATCTTTTGCTGCAAGACAAATTGCCTCTTCCATAATGTCAAAGTCATCGAAAGTAAGCACTGAAGATACATAAATTTTTCCTGGAGGCTTGAAAACACCTGCTAACCGCAAACTGTGGTTAAACTTTTGATAAATATTGGAATCAGCCAAAATATAATCACGGTAATTTTTGATGTCATTTTTCGAAAAAACAACATCAAAAAGAGTATCATCGCCCAAAACTTTATAATCAATTCCAGTCGGTTCCAAATATTTATGGAATAAATTTGCAATAGATTGCCCATCACGACGCATCTTTTCATAAGCATTTTCTCGTTTTAAGACTTCCATAGTCTTTAACCCCGCCACACAAGCTACGGGATTTCCAGAAAGTGTGCCTAACTGCATTAAGAAACCATCTTCTCCAACTTTAGCCTTATCAAAATGCTGCATTATCTCACCACTTCCGACAACAGCGGCTAAAGGAAATCCACCACCAATGACTTTTCCAAGCGTACATATATCAGGTGTTACATTATAATGTTCTTGCGCTCCACCATAAGCAAATCGAAATCCAGTAACTATTTCATCAAATATCAGCAGGATACCTGTTTCGTCACATTGTTTTCTTAATTCATTTAGGAAACCAACGCTGGGTGGAATTAGTCTTTGTAATGGCTCAACAATAATCGCGGCAACCTCGTCATTGTACTCAGTGATCAAAGACTTTACAAACTCTGCATCATTAAATGGCGCTACTAATACTTCCGATTGAACCGATGTTGGAATCCCAACACTATCCGGCACCGCTTGCGGAAAGTTTGTTAGTTTTTGGGGCGCCAGGCTCATCTGAGCCTCCGCACTCATACCGTGATAACCACCCTCGAACTTTATTATTTTATTCTTTCCCGTATATGCCCGAGCCAATCGAATAGCATACATATCAGCTTCACCCCCGGATGAAACATATCTAACCTGCTCTGCACATTTTACCGCCTCGCATATTTCTTCAGCAAGTTCGACGCCCGCGGAATTATTTGTAAAAAAAGTCATGCCTTTCGGCAATTGCTCAAACACAGCGTCAAGGACCTCAGGATGGCCATGACCTAACAGCATAGGACCTGATCCAATCAAGCAATCTACATATTCCTTTTGATTCTCATCCCATACCCGAGATCCTTTGCCTTCACTTATAAATATTGATGGATCAAAATTACCAAAACCAGCTCCAGGAAGAACATGGGATGCCCTTTCCACCCATTCTTCCTGAGAATTAATTCGAAACATCTTCGCCTCCAAACATTTTTACATTTTAATTCTTCAACTACATATTTGAGTGCCGGATTTCATTTCCTTGTCTACACTCATACCATCGTTTAGCGAAATGCCGGAATGACAGTTTCAGCATAGTCAGCAATGGTTTTCTCTTCATCACCACTATCAAGGTAAATATTAAATTGCGTGGTTCCAACACGTTCAAGTTCTTTTAATTGTTCAATATGCTGCTGGGGAGTCCCCAAAACACAAAAACTCTTAATAATATCATCCGTGATAAATTCTAGATAAGGGTTGTCACTTTGACCATGTTTTGAATAATCATAGCCTTTTCTATCTTTAATATAAGAGGTTAGACTAGCAGGCACTTTATCTGTATCAGATCCATATTTTTCAACGATATCAGCGACATGGTTTCCAACCATGGCAGGAAACCATCGCACTTTTTGAATAGCCTCATCAATAGGTCCTGTGTTCGCTGGTGCTGCAGACATAACTTTATAGCCAGACATATCTCTACCTGCCTCAATCCCAGCATTTTTGGCCTGATCTGCAAGCCACTGCACAATAGTTGGCTCGGCAACTTGAAGTATTACACCATCACCCACACGACCAGCCGACGATAATGCTTTCGGCCCATAGGCAGCAATCCACACAGGCAATTCATATCCGTTGGTCCACGTAAACTTAACTGGCGCAGGACACTCTCCATAATGAGCTTCTTCTCCTCTGACCAAAGCCTTCACTAAATGTGTAAATTCTTCTAATTTCGCTAAATTGGCTGGTTTTTTGCCCATTACCCTCACTGCGCTATCCCCACGCCCAAGACCAATATCGAAACGGCCATTTGATTGTTTTGCTAATGAACCAAAAAGTGACGCTGCATGTGACCAGTCACGAGTATTGGGATTAGTAACACAAGGTCCAAACCTCATGGTCGTCGTATGCTCCATACACATTGCCATCGGAATGAAGCTCTCTCTCCATAAAATATGGCTGTCATAGAACCAGCAATAAGTAAAACCAGCGTTTTCAGCTTGTCTTACGACAGCTTTCATCCTGTTTGGCTCCATTTCTCCTTTAAAACAAATACCGAATTCCATAGTTTTCCTCCTTTTAATTTTTTTCTAATGACTTGGCGCCGCTATTTTAATTCCTGCATGTGAAAAAGGAACGGCTTTTGAGATATTTAGACGAATTAAAATAGGCGTAAGTGCTTCAATGCATCTAGCCGACTGGCCGTCACCTGCATTATAAGCCTCTACACCTAACTGCTTCACAAGTTGTATTACTTTCTGCCTAGCTTCAAGGCTATTTCCGCATACGAGTATATCGCAATTAATTGGCCAATCCAAATTATTTAATGTTGTTGCAGAAACATTATGTAATGCTCCAATTACCGGGATATCAGTACCAAGCAAAGCCTGTGCAGCTTCTGTTGCTGATCCTTCAGGCGGCATATCAACTTTTTTTGGATCGTTTGATGACAAAGGAACAACAATATCAACTAAAATTTTATTTTTTAATATATTTTTTATTGACTGAAGAGTAAAATTATGTGCTGACCAAGGAACCGAAAAAATAACAAATTCTTCTGCTTGTCGTATAGCACTCTCGTTGTCTATTCCAATTATTTCACCTGCACCATGTGGAAGCTTTTTAACTAAATTATCAACTATTTTGGCACTTCTTGATGCATCACGTGAACCAATGGCAACTCGTAACCCAGCTGCGGCGAACCGCAAAGCCAGACCTTGTCCTTGCGGACCTGTTCCACCAACTATTGCTACTGTCATAAAAACATATCCTCCTTTGTTAATCGTAAAATATCTTTTGCTTTGCTATTTTCAGAAGTCCAATTCAATCCTTTAAAAACTACGACTGGAGTTTTTGCTGCCTTTTTAATTACTAATCCAGATGCTGCGGCAATTTCATCGCAAAAGGCTGACTCTGTCACGGTCAGTTTTCGCCCATACGCATCATAATTCCCTTTTTCAGGTAGCGTACTTGGAATTCCAGAAATACCAACAGCAACATTAACCTGCCCAACTCGCCAAGGACGACCAAAAGTGTCTGTTATTAAAATTCCTATCTGCTTATTAAATTTTTTCTCTAGAACCATTTTCAATTTTTTTGCACTAACATCGGGATTTCTAGGTAAAATAATAACATTTTCTGCTCCAAAAACGTTTGACTCATCTACCGCAGCATTAGCAGAGATAAAACCAAGCCGATGTTCACAAATCATTGTTCCTTCATTTTGGTTCTCGTGTCGAAAATGCCTTACAACCCGCTTACTCTCCTGAAGAATGACCTCTACTTTTCGTGGATCCTTATTAAGCTTTTTAGCATAGTATAAAGCATCTTTTGAGGGAGTTATTTTAGTCAAGTCAACAATTCTTCCTTCCGCTTTAGAAATTACTTTATGAGCGATACAAACAACATCGCCATCGTGTAAAACAATGGTTTCTTGATCGATGCACGAACATAAAATCTCACCCAGATCATCACCAGGGTATATATCAGGTATAGTCGCTAGTGCCGTTATACTTACAGATCTACTCATTCATTCCTACATTTTTTATGAAAGTTGGACACTTTAATAGCAAGTTCTCCAAATCTTCGCTCGTATCAACGTCAACCTTAATACTATCTAAAGGCAAAATAACCGGTCTCACATTTGCCGTCTCGGCAAGTTTCACATGTTTTAAAAAAGATTTTGTGCCATAAGCAAAACCAAAAGCATTCGGCGGCGAAACGAATAAAGCATTCGTCCCGAGATCATTGGCTGGACACATGACTACCTCACCACTCACAATAGGAAATGACAGTAATTTTTTAAAATCTTCGATCTTAGGGTCTGCTAAATCTGCAGGGATAATGCAAAGAGAACTAAATTTTAACTTTGCTGCTTGCCTAGCAGCATAATCCAAATGCAGGGAAAGTGATTTAGGTTCACCTGAATTAATCGTCCGAATATTATGAGATAAACAAATATCTTCAATTTTCTCAGACTCCGTGACTACCCTGACTTCAAATTCAACCTCCAGATCATTAAGAGCTTTCTCTAATCTATCGAGAGTTTGATTAAATAATTTTAACACAAGCAGTTCTCGATCTAAGTCAGATAAACAGCCTTTTAACCGAGACTTGGATCGACGCGGATCTTTCATAGGAACAATAATAAGGTTTTTGTTACCCATTTCTAATCCCCTTCGAAATCGCTTCCTTACCAATCTCAATCACTTTGGAAGCTAAAACCATTTTTTCCCTTTGGGTATTCATCAAGATATTTTCGAGTTTTACGCTTAATCCAAGAATCTCAATTTCAGCCTTAAGATGTTTATCTTGATTGTCTATTAAGATCACATCCAAAAACTCTTTATAAAAATTTGCAACACCGTGCGAGTCAACTCTCATATTCAAAGATTCCATTATAGTTCCCGCTGGACCCTTTACTGCTTTGCCAGCTATCACAGGACTTACCGCAATTATTGGTGCTTTACTCAAGAGTAAAAGTTCTTTTATAATTGGGACTGCGAGAATTGGTGCTATGCTCAAAAGAGGATTAGACGGGGCAATCACGATAAGGTCAGCATTTTCTAACTGGTTAATGACTTCATTAGTTGGCTTTGAAGATGAAGCTCCTTCATAACGGATATCTAAAACTTTGGGCAGGCAGCGTTCTTTAACAAAATACTCTTGAAAGGATAACCAACCAGAGTCAGTTTTAATTTTCGTTTTTATCTGATCATCAGTCGGTAAAACAACCTTCGCTTTAATATCAAGTGCATTCGTTATGTCATTCAATATCTCAGACGGGCGGTCACCCGCCCGCAACCTGTTACTTCGGTAAATATGAAGCCCAAAGTCTGTGTCACCAAGCAACATCCATGTATCAGAACCTAACTTTTTTAAAAGTGAAAGGGCCTTAAAATCGTCATTCGCAACACCCCAACCTTGAGATCGATTAACCATCGAAGAAAGACTATAACATAAGGTATCAATGTCTGGCGAAACCGTTAACCCGTGGAATATATCATCATCGCCAATATTACCAATAATCGATAGTTCAATTTCATGAACTGCAGCTAGACCCTCCGCAAGTTTGGCTCCTCCCACCCCACCAGCTAACAAAGCAACTTTTAACGGACGAAAATTCATTTAAACAACCTTAACTTTCATGGGAGTAATTATTTTTTAAAAAGAAGGTTGGCTTCCTCCCCCTTCTTGGGACTAGAGGTTTTACTTTAATCGGATCATGGTTTGTATATTCTTCTAAAGTTTGGTAAACCGTGTTGCGTCTTACGGGAATCTTTCCAGCGTGTCTGATAATTTCAACAAATTCTTTTGAAGTTATTTCTTGACCATTTGAAGAGCCCGCAGCTCGCGAAATACTTTCATTCATAAGAGTTCCGCCTAGATCATTAACACCCAAATTCAACATTTTCTGGGCGACCTCCGCACCTAGTTTGGTCCAGGAAACTTGGATATTATCAATCCACCCATTTAACATTATGCGGGCTACTGCATGCATCTTTTTGACTTCGTCTGACGTCGGTCCTGGCCTTACAGTATGTGGGTTTTCTATAAAAAGAGGAGACTCTTTATGTACAAAACTCAATGGCACTAATTCAGTAAAGCCACCAGTCTCTTTTTGTATTTGACGAAGTAAATCAATATGTGCCGACCAATGATGAGGGCTATCAACATGTCCGTACATTATGGTGGACGTTGAAGGTATGCCTAAGTTATGCGCAGTACGGACAATTTCAATCCATTTTTCCGAACTTAATTTATTTTTTGTTAATTTCTGGCGAACCTCAACATCTAATATTTCAGCCGCCGTACCTGGTATTGAACCAAGCCCTGCCTCTTTAAGTTCTAATAAAAAATCCTCGTATGAAATTTTTCTTTTTGAGGCCCCATACCAAATTTCAAAAGGAGAAAAAGCATGAATGTGAATATCTGGAAGTTGCATTTTAATAGATTCGATTATTGACTTATAATGACCTCCTTCCAGTCGAGGATGCAACCCTCCTTGGATACAAACTTCAGTCGCACCCCGATCCCATGCTTCTTGAGCAAGCAATACAATTTTATCTAAATCCAACCACTTCGCTTTTTTATCTTCCATTCTTTTGGCAAAACCGCAAAACTTACATCCCATATAGCAAATATTCGTAAAGTTTATATTCCTATTCACCACAAAAGAAACTTTATCTCCGTTAGCTTTTTTTCGGAGATCATTTGCAACACTAAATAGCCTGTCTCTGTCATCTCCAATTGCTCCAAAAAGGTGTACACCTTCATTCACATCAATCTCTTCGCCATTCAGTGCCTTATCCAAAATTTCTCGAATTCTTCCAGAACCGCTTTTTAACTTATTTGGTGAAAATTCACAGTTTACTCTATTTATTATATTCATGGGACTTACGCTATCCGTTGATCTAAAGCCAAACCATTAGGTCTTGATAATTTGGCAACTCTGTGGTGAATATCCGGACTTAAAAAAGACCCTAAGCTATCTTGATATGATGGATAAACTGTTAAACGTTCCTTCAATTGAAAACCAGCATTAGACGTGGATTTCGCCAAGACAGCAATCTCAGGCCAGTCTCTTTCTGGGTTTATAAAATCAATCGTTAATGGAGATATGCCACCCCAATCATTTATACCAGCTCTCAGATATTGAATATGCCGTTCACTTAAATTAGGAGGAGCTTGCACACTAATATTTGGATCTAAAATTAATCGAGCGATGGCAATAGTCCAAAGCATATCTTCTAATGTAGGTTCCGGATGATCAGCCATTGCAATATTAGGCTTTGCCTTAAAATTTTGTATTATAACTTCTTGGATATGGCCGTATTTTAAATACATATTATTTATATCATGGAGAGCTTCAATCCTCTCTTTCCTAGTTTCTCCGATTCCTATTAGTAAGCCTGTTGTAAATGGCACTTTGTTCAAACCTGCACGCTCTAGCGTTCTCAATCTTTGAATTGGAACCTTATCTGGGCAAGCGAAATGTGCCATCCCCTTTTGAGTTAATCTCTTACTTGAAGTCTCCAGCATCATCCCCATTGAGGCCGCGACTGGTTTGATAAGAAGTAAATCCTTCTCAGTCATTGTTCCCGCATTGACATGCGGAAGTAAAGTAGTTTCATTTAGAACTAATTCGCACATATCTCGCACGTAATGAATTATTGAGTTATAACCCAAATGTTCCAGAGCCTTTCGTGCCTTTAAATATCGGAGTTCAGGCTTCTCGCCTAGGCTGAACAAGACCTCTTTGCAACCATTCTTTTGACCCTCCTGCACGACACTTAAAACTTGATCAGGATCCATTATCCGAGCTTCTGGTGAATTAGGGTGCTTAACGAAGGTACAGTATCCACATGTATCACGACACATATTCGTAAGCGGTACGAATACTTTTCTAGAATAAGTAATTTGATTACCCCAACGACTATCACGCACTGAAGAAGCCAAGCGCATTAACTCTTGAACATCTCCTTCACATAACAAGTAATCATTTGCATAGTTAAAAATATTCATTTTCCCCCGTAGGGCAAAGCTGATCTTACTTGCAGGACATGTCAACCATTTTTTGACTAATTGGTCAAAATTTTACTTTAATTGCACACATTAAAATTAATAAATATCAAATAAATTAACCGATGTGCACATCAACAAAAATTAGATTAACCTCAATTATTCCAACGAAACCGTCATAAAATGCGTTAATCTTTTAGTAAACCCAGCTAAATCAGCTGGCATTTGCCCTTCCATAATCTTAGCCTGGTCTAAAAGCATGTAAGCCGCATCTTTGATCAAATCATTATCTTTCTTCTCTAACTTATTGAGTTTAAGTAAAAGTTCATGATTTTCATTCAACTCAAGTATTCGAGGCATTCCAGCGAAATCTTTATCATGCATCTTCATAATCCGTTCCATCTGTACGTCCATACCGACATCATCTGCTACTAAGCAACTCGGACTATCAACAAGTTTATTTGATAAACGCACGTCACTAACACTTTCACCCAAATCATCTTTAATTCGACCTAGTAATTTAGTAAAATCAATCTTTGCCTTTTCTTCACCATCCTCGGATTCTTTTTTCTTGCCTTTAGCTTTACGATCATACTTTGAAAGATCAATTGCCCCTTTTGTTATAGAAACAAACTTTTTATCTTCAAATTCAGGAAGCATTTGCAACCAAAATGTATCGATTGGGTCAACAAAAAATAGTACTTCTATTCCTTTAGCCTTTAGACCTTCCAAATGGGGGCTTGTCTTTGCTCGATCCAAAGTATCGGACGATATATAGAAAATTTCATCTTGATTCTTATGCATTCTCTCCAAGTATTCAGATATAAAAATTGCATCGTCTGATTTAGATGAATGAAATTTCGAGAGTGCTAAAATATTCTTCTTATTATCGGTGTCCTCATAGATTCCCTCCTTAAACGCCTGACCAAATTCCTTCCAGAACAAATTATATTTCTGACTATCTTTTTCTTTAATCTTTTTTAATTCATTTATCACTTTCTTAACAAGAGACTTCGATATCCTCTTGAGTGCTGGATTATGCTGTAACATCTCGCGACTAACGTTGAGATCAAGGTCTGGTGTATCAATTATGCCGTATACGAAGCGAAGCCACTTTGGTAGAATGTCTTCGCAATTGTCTGTAATAAAAACACGATTAACATAGAGTTTTAATTTTGAATTTCGTTCTGCTGTGAAAAGATCAAATGGCTTCTTATCAGGAATGAAAAGAAGGTTAGTGTAAGAGACTGTTCCCTCAGCTTTACTATGAATAGTCAAAAAAGGCTCTCCATAACCTGCTCCGATATGTCGAAAAAATTCATTATATTGATCCGTAGTAATATCTTTTTTGTCTCTCGTCCATAATGCTGACGCACTATTGATTGTTTTCTTTTCTTTTCCAACACCGACAGAAAAATCAATCGGATATGAAATATGGTCAGAATATTTTTTTGTTATAAAACTAAGTCTCGTCTCATCAAGAAATTCTTTAGCCGCTGATTTTACAGTTAACGTTATACTTGTTCCTACTTCAGCATTTTCAAGTTTCTCAATTTCGTATCCTGTTGAACCATCTGAACTCCATTTAAAGCAATCTTTCGATCCCGCCTTACGGCTAATCACCACGACATTGTCAGCTACCATGAACGAAGAATAAAACCCAACCCCGAATTGTCCAATTAGACTCACATCAGCATCTTTTTTATCAGTTGCTTTTTTTTCTAATTCTGCCAGAAATTCGCTTGTTCCTGAGCGGGCTATGGTACCCAATGACTGGATTAAATCGCCTTCGTCCATCCCAATCCCGTTATCTGAAATCGTGAGGCTTTTATTTTTCTTATCCAACATGATTGAAATTTTGTATTCACTGTTTACAACACCGAGGGACGCCTCGGTTAAAGAAAGAAATCTACGCTTATCTAACGCATCAGAACTGTTAGAAATTAATTCCCGCAGAAATATTTCTTTCTCTGAATAAAGAGAGTTTATCACTATGTTTAGAACGCGTCCTGTATCCGCTTCAAACGATTTTTTCATAACAACCTTTCCACATGATTAATCAAATTTCCTTATATCTAATTAAATATTTCAGATTTTCAATTATATCTCGTCATTTATTTTCAAATTTCTGCTAACCTCAAGTTTGCATTTTAAAAGTTATTTCCTAGTTCACGGGCGTAATTGAATTAACTCTAATGACAGCCTTACTGTAAAGTTTACGTGCGAACACCTCATGAACCATTGGCGCAAAAAAATCAATGGGTAAATTTTTATAATTTGGATCAAAACTAGGTTGATCCCAATCTCACAAAAATCCACACAATTATCAAAAAACGGGTTCTCTTTGTAACGATCTCTAATTTTCAGATTATTCTCATCAATATGGTAAGCATAATATATCAAATGGTAGTTAGTATTTTTTTCTAAGATCTAAATAGATTTATCCCTTACAAGCGTCTTAATAATTTTCGCAAAGGATTCAATTTGATTATCTGACGTAACCACATCTCTAATGTCCTAAACAAATGTCGATACAACACTTCAATTTCAGTCCTGGTAAACCAAGCTCAAGTTCTCGCCTACAAAGAATAAGTAAGTAGAGTATACTGATAAGCCCTTATCAAAATTTGTCATAACATTTAAATGTTTTAAGTAACGCTTTTGCCGTATTCAGTTTCACATTTACTGAAAAGATTAAAATCTCCTTTTGTGAAATCCTTTATTTGAATAAAAGCAAATCTTTATTTCAAATTATTTTCAAAATTTTTTTTAATTTCCTAGATCTCGATTTGAGAAATAAAAATAAAACACATAATGTTTTTTTTCTGTTAGAATTGAAATTGTCTTGGTCCCCTGTCAAATCCATAATTTTGTTAAAGAACAAACAAAGTTGAATTTAATCGAAAGAAATTCAGTGTGCTTAATTTATATCAAAAATGTTCAATTATTAGAGTCAATTTAATCCAACGGCTTTCTCAAAACCATCGACCATGGCTTGCAATAATAGTGCTAATGCTTGGGATTACCCTACTTGGAATCATGGGAGGGATAATAAAGCATTTAGGAGAATCCTATAGTTCAACATTTTTAGCAGTAGCGCGAAATATTTTTGGTTTTGTTCCAGTACTAATGATTCTGATCATAACAAAAAAGACTAAATCCATTTTTTCTTTAACAGGCAAGAAAAATACGTTTCTACTAATCTTACGAGGAGGCAGCATTGCATGTGCCCAATTTTGCTTTTATTTAGCCCTAATGAAATTAGAATTTGCTACTGCCTCAACCTTAGTTTTTGCAGGTCCTCTTTTTTTAACCGCATTATCTGTTCCAATCCTTGGAGCAACAGTAGGAGTCTGGCGTTGGGCTGCGGTAGTAATTGGATTTTTCGGCATTGTGCTAATTATGGATGTTGGTACTAATTTGTTTAACGTTTTTGCCCTATTACCTTTAGGCGCGGCATTCGGTTACGCGTTGTCAAGCGTCCTTGTTAAACTATTTAACAGTGAGGTTTCATCTTCCCTGATTCAATTATATACTCAAACCATTACATTGGTCTCAGCTATTGTTTTATTACTAGCTTTTTCAGGTTATACACCTATTCTATCGATAAGCGACTTTTTTCTAATCGCACTAATGGGTATTGGTGGAGGTTGTGGGGTTTTATGCCTTATTACAGCCTATAGAATGACTGAGGCTTCTATAATTGCCTCTTTTGAATATTTTGGCATTCCGGTGTCGATTTTTCTTGGATGGGCCTTTTTTGCAGAGTTCCCCATGTCCAAGTTGTTTCCAGGCGTGTTTTTTATTGTGGGAGCTGGTTTATTAATAATTTGGCGCGAAGGTAAAAATAATCAGGGAAAAAATCACCAAAGTCTTATGTAATCCCAATGTAGTTAAAAACACATAAGTTAGCCAAAGCTTTTTTCGTTTTTGCGACTTCCGTTTCTTGATAGATTGGAACAGAAATAATCTCGAAATTTTCTATTTTCTTTTGTGACTTTAAGTCAGTAAAAGTTGATTGAAATCTTAAGGCATCAAAATGTTCTAAATTAATACCTATTACGCACAGCGATTGAATCGCGCATAAATTAAGTATTTTTTTTAGCACATTTGGACCAAGGTGACCCAAAGTAAAAGTACCACTACTAATAACGGCAGAGTAACGCGTTCGAGGATAATCCTTCTCATTTTTTAAATCTAGGCGAATTAAGTCTCTATAAACTCTTTTTTTTCTCGCTTCTTCTAACATTCCAGATGATATATCAAATCCATCGATAATCCATTTGCTATCCCGTAATTCAACCCCAATTAATCCAGTTCCACAACCAATATCTGCTAAAGTCATATCTACAGACATTGTTCGTTCATTTAGAATTTCACAGATTTTCTGCGGATAAATATACTTTGTTTCCATTGCAAAATCTTGATCATAAGTTTTTGCCCAATTATCGTAGTAATCTCTATGATCTGCGCTGGTGACTAGAGTATAAGCCTCATCTCTGCTATGAACTTTCATACATTACCTTTTCAAATATTATCCATAAACCTTCGGAAAACCCTAAAATGAATGAAGCAAAAATTTTAGTTATTACTATTAGCAAATAAACAGTATACTTTAAAATAACATAAAAAAATCTATACGCAAAGTCTAGGATGAAAGGACACCAGGTGCGAAAAAAATACACATCTGTCGAGATGTTAAACAAACTCGTCTCATTTAATACAGTGTCCGCAGAATCTAATCTCGAAATGGTAATATTCATAAAAAATTATCTCGAGAGCTTCGGGATAAATAGTCATTTAGTATTCAATAAATCAAAAACAAAAGCAAATCTTTTTACTCAAATTGGTCCTAATGTGGAAGGGGGTGTTTTGCTATCTGGTCATACCGATGTCGTCCCTATAAAAGGACAAAACTGGCAGACAAATCCCTTCGAAGTTAGAGAACAAAACAATCGGCTTTATGGTCGTGGTACCTGCGACATGAAAGGTTTCAATGCATTAATCCTAGCAGCTGTTCCTACTCTGATTAAAGCTAAATTAAAAAAACCAATTCAAATAGCCTTATCTTATGATGAGGAAATTGGTTGCTTAGGCGCTCCTCAAATGATCAAAAAAATTCAAGAAATGTTACCAAAAGCTGCCGCGGTAATTGTAGGAGAACCCACTATGATGCAAATCGTTAATGGGCATAAAACTTCTATTGGCATTAGAACACATGTGAAAGGATTTGAAGTGCATTCAAGCCTAATGCATACTGGAGTGTCCGCGGTAATGAATGCAAGCAAGTTGGTTGCTTGGATTGCTGATCAAACCGAAAGAAACAAGGCAATGGAGCCAATCGGGGAAGATCTACAATTTGATCCCCCTTATAGCACGCTCCATGTTGGTAAAATTACGGGGGGCACAGCGGGCAACATAACCGCCAAAGATTGTATATTTTCATTAGATATACGGTGCCTACCTAAAGAAGATAACCAAGCCTGGATAGAAAAGTATAAAAATTATGTATCAATTATTGAAAAAGAGATGAAGGCTATAAATAGTGATACTGAGGTTAAAGTTGACGTAACCCATGTTGTTCCTGGTTTAAAGCCAGAAATCAATTGTTTTGCAGAGCAGCTTGTACGAAAGATAACTGGAAAAAATGGAACACAAAAGGTTTCTTATGGTACGGAAGCCGGGCAATTCCAAAAGGCTGGTTATTCTACAATTATTTGTGGACCTGGGTCGATAAAGCAGGCTCATCAACCTAACGAATATATAGAAAGGTCACAAATGTACGAAGGGGAAAAATTTATATTTGAGCTTATAAAATCAATTTGCTGATCTTCCCGATCTCAAGAAAATTCTTTCCGCTTGCCAAATAACAATTAATTATAAATCAAAACTTGAATAAGGGATAAATTTTACAAGGTCTCCTTCTCTAACTTTTTCTTCATGCTCAAATAACTCTAACAAGCCTGACGACCAACTCAAGCTTGAGATTCTACCCGACCCTTCAGAGGGAAAAATCTGAACTTCACCCTCCTCATCAATTCGAGCTCTTAAATATTCTCTTCTTCCTGCTTTCTTATTTTTGTTAAAGCCAGACTTTACATTATAGCTTTCTGGGTTAAACCACCCACCCCCTGCCAAAAGCCCTAGAGCTGGTCTAACAAATATTAATGAACAAACAAATGCTGCAACTGGATTTCCTGGCAACCCAAATATTGGAGTCCCATTCCATAAACCTAATGCTAATGGTCTACCCGGTTTCAAGGCAATACGCCAATTCTCTAGCTTGCCCTCATACTTTATCAACTTAGCTACATGGTCTTCATCCCCAGCCGACGCACCGCCGGATGAAATTATAACGTCTACTTCAGAACTCGCCTGGTCTAGACTTTCTCTCAATAATCTTTTGTCATCACGAATTATCCTAAAGTCAAACACTTCAAAACCCCAACGCCTTAGAAGTGATAAAAGCATGGGGCGATTACTATCAAAAACTTTACCTTTTTGAGCCAGATCAGAATATTCTGAACCAGCATCCAATAATTCATTCCCAGTTGATAAAATTCCTACCCTTAGCAACGAATATACCTCAACATCTTCTATTCCGGTAGCTATTAACAGAGCAAGATCTTGTGGCCTAACCTTGTGACCCTCATTAAATAGTTGTTCCCCTCTCACAACATCTTCCCCAGAATTGCGGGTATTTGCTCCAACTTTCAATGGTCCATTGAACGTAATTGAGTTTTGATCATTACTTTCAACATCTTCTTTTAATAATACAGTATCAACTCCAGTCGGAAGAACAGCTCCCGTCAGAATTTTTACTGCACTACCTTTTGGAACGCCTGCGTTGAAACGATTACCTGCAGCCGCAATACCTGATAAAAGCTTAAGCCGATTGCCAAGATCATTTGCAGGACCACAAAAGCCATACCCATCAACAGCTGAATTTGTGAAAGGAGGATTGTTAACCTTTGCGTACACTGAATTAGCGAGTATTCGACCCACGCAATGCAAAACAGAAACTCGCTCACTTTGCTTTATATTTGAAAGTCCCATTCTTAATTGATTCAACGCCTGATCAACCGGCGTCCAAGTTATCCCTCTTGGTAATGCAAAGCAATCATTAGGTAACCTTTTATTTTTATTCATATAAGTCCAACCCGAGTTAAAATAAAAGTTACAATATCAGACGTATTATTTAGATCAAATACAGGTAAATCTATATCAGGATGTACCGTATCGCTGGCGATAGCAATAATGTCAGTACCAGTTAAAGCCAAAGGGATTTTTTTATTTGCAATCCTGTACGCCTCAAGTTTAAAATAAGGCTCATGTTTATAACCTTCAATTAACACTAAATCAACCGGAGATAACTTCTCTAACAGACTATTCAAATCTGGCTCGCCATTATTCCCAAGTTCATGCATCAATGCCCATCTAGTTTGAGAAGACAATATAACTTCCTTAGCCCCAGCTACTCGATGTCTAAAGCTGTCTTTTCCCTCATGATCGATGTCAAAAGTGTGATGAGCGTGTTTTATTGTAGATACTGAAAATCCTCGTCCAGAAATTTCGCCTACTAAGCGCTCCATCAATCCAGTTTTTCCCGAATTCTTCCAACCAACAATACCAAAAATTTTCATTTAGCCTCTAAATTAATTCTTCGCTTAGCAATATCCAAATCCTCATACGTATTAACATTAAAAAAAGGGTCCTCCACGTCAATTTTAAACAAAACGTCAACATGGTCATGTAACTCAGTCCACGTGACTACTTTTCTTACTCCCAAATTCAGAGAATCTCTTAAGTTATTTCTAAGACTTACTGGCCATAAACCAAAAGTTGGATGACGAATGATTTTTTTAGAATCTTTTCCATTACTTGTAGCAAGAGCTATTTGCGAATCAGAATTTGATAAAGAATCACACAACGTTTTAACTAATGACATCGGGAAAAAGGGAGTATCTGCCGCAACTGTCACAATCTGATTAAACCCGTTGTCATTAGCCCAATCAAGACCAGAAAGAACCCCTGCAAGAGGCCCCAAAAAACGATCTGTTTGATCATGAATAACTGGAATTTTGAATTTTGAAAACCTTTGAGGGTCTCCATTTGCATTAAGAACAACTCTTGTAACCTGAGGAGATAAACGATCTATAACATATTCTAAAATTGTTTTTTCACCCAATAATTTTAAGCTTTTATCGCCACCACCCATTCGCGAGGCCAAACCACCTGCTAAAATTACTCCAACCATAGTATTTGATACGTTTTCAACTATCAATTGACAATAAATCCTTTATCTAATGGAAAACTTTGTAATCATTTCAAAACCGTATCGAAAATAAGTCGGTGCCTACCGCTCAGACAACAAAACCTTTTCCCTCTCATACGGCCGATCAGTGTCATGTTTAATTTTTTTGCAAGTTCTACGCCCCAAGCCGTAAATCCAGATCGCGAAATTAAGATCGGAATACCCATATGTGCAGTTTTAATTACCATTTCAGATGTCAGTCGGCCGGTTGTGTACAATATCTTATCATCAGGCTGGATATTCTCTGATATCATCCAACCTGAAATTTTATCAACTGCGTTGTGCCGGCCAACGTCTTCCATATAGCAGATTGGTTTGGATTTAACGCACAAGACAGTACCATGAATTGCTCCAACCTTTAGATATAGGCTATCTGTTCTATTAATTTTGTTAGCCAAACCATAAAGCCATGATATTCGTAATTTCGAGTCTTTCAAAGAAATTTCTTCAAGGCCTTCCAAAATATTACCAAAAACGGTTCCAACCGCGCAACCGCTGGTTCGCGTCTTCTTTTTTAATTTATCCTCAAAATTTGTATTGTTGCTTGTCCTTACAACAACCACGTTGAGCTCAGCATCAAACTCAACAGAGGTTAATTGATCCTTCTGCGTTAACATTTTTTGATTATAGAGAAAGCCTATTGCCAAATACTCTGGATGATCACCAATTGTCATTGCAGTAACTATTTCTTGTGAATTGAGAAAAATTGTTAATGGCTTTTCTTCAATCACGTCAAGAACAGTTTCTATTCCATTGTGATCAATACCAACCACACTACCAAACAAAGAATTATTTAAAGTGTCTGGCGATACTAAATAATCCTCTTTAGAAAAATTCTTTGCCATTATCTTTCCTAAATTTCAATCTTTAGCAATAACAATAAGAAGAAAACTTTTCAAATTATTTAAACAACTTAATCAATATATAAAATACGCTTCTCTAGTGTTTTGATAGTATTTTCCTATCGTTTAACTGAAAAAAAATCTTGTTAGACCTAAAATTTAGTGGTAACGCGAATTAGCCGTAATAGCGAAAGTAATAAATGACAGTTCATAAAGAGATTGGGATATGGAAGTCTGGATCTGGTAAAGGAAAAAAGTCTCCAAAAGGTCGCCAAGCTGAAAATATTGAATTGAAAGAGATATCAAATCTTCTAGGAACCCATCCAAGAAGGAAAGACCTCTTAATTGAATATTTACATCTAATTCAAGATAAATATGGATGCATAGGTTTTCGACATATCAGTGCGCTAGCCGAGGAATTAAAATTATCCCAAACAGAAGTTTATGAAGTGGCAACCTTTTACGCTCATTTTGATGTCGTACGAGAGGGAGAAGTGCCACCCGCACCTACAACAATAAGAGTCTGTGACTCGTTGTCCTGCGAATTAAAAGGGGCACAATCACTCTTAAGCGCTCTTAAAAATCATGTAGATCCATCCGAGATCAGGGTCATTCGTGCTCCTTGTATGGGTCGTTGCGATACTGCACCAGTCTTAGAAATTGGGCACAATCATATAGATCATGCAGATCTGGAAAAGACTCAATCAGCCATCAAAAGGAAAGATTTTCTTCCAAAAATTCCTGCTTATGAAGGTTTTGAAGCTTATAAATTATCTGGAGGTTACGCTACGCTGGATCAATACAAGACAGGAACCGCGACACCAGAAGAAATTGAAGCAAAAATTTCTTTATCTGGATTGCGAGGTCTCGGGGGAGCAGGCTTTCCATCAGGTAAAAAATGGTCCTTTGTACGAAATACTACTGGAACAAAGTTTTTAGCTGTAAATGGCGATGAAGGAGAGCCCGGAACATTTAAAGATAGATTTTATCTTGAAAGAACTCCACATTTATTCTTAGAAGGTATGTTAATCGCAGCGTGGGCGATCAACGCTGAAAAAATAT
The DNA here is from genome assembly GCA_029242355.1 of Paracoccaceae bacterium. GTDB lineage: Bacteria > Pseudomonadota > Alphaproteobacteria > Rhodobacterales > Rhodobacteraceae > JAYZEV01. Next base: position 19,355 of record JAQWUC010000030.1, read on the forward strand.
TCATTTATATGCGAGACGAATATCCCTCGGTGCTCAAAATATTAAACAAAGAAATATTGCTTTTAGAGAATGCCGGAATAATTACACCAAATTATATAGATCTTCGAAGAGGTGCTGGGGCCTATATCTGCGGGGAAGAATCCGCAATGATTGAAAGTATTGAAGGTAAACGAGGCCTCCCTAGACATAGACCTCCGTATGTAGCTCAATCTGGTATCTTTAATATGCCAACACTAGTTCATAATATCGAAACACTCTACTGGATTGCAAGAGTTTGTAGAGAGGGTCCGGAAATATTGAACAGTGTTAAAAAGAATGGTCGAATTGGCCTTAGGTCGTATTCTGTTTCAGGAAGAGTAGTTAAGCCTGGAATTTATCTCTTACCTGCAGGATCAACAATAATGGATATAATTTCAGCTGCGGGCGGAATGCTAGATGGCCATACTTTTAAGGCCTACCAGCCAGGAGGACCATCATCTGGATTACTTCCAGCAAAGGTAAACAATGTGCCTTTGGACTTTGATACCTTACAAGAATTGGGTACCTTCATTGGTTCAGCTGCCATTGTGGTCTTATCCAACCAAGATAAAACAAGAGACGCAGCCATTAATATGCTACGGTTCTTCGAGGATGAAAGCTGTGGACAATGCACACCGTGCAGAGTTGGCTGCGAAAAAGCCGTCAAGCTCATGGAATGCGATGTTTGGGATAAAGAGTTGCTCTCAGACCTTTGCCAAACAATGATTGATGCTTCTATCTGTGGTCTTGGTCAGGCAGCTCCAAATGCAATATTATCTACACTTAAGTTCTTTCCCAAAGAGGTTTTAAAATGACTAATAAAATCTCATTTGTTTTGGATGGCAAAACCGTTTTTGCCCAAAATGAAGAAACCATCTGGGAAGTTGCTAAGCGTGAAGGAACCATAATTCCACACCTTTGTCACTCAGGTGAAATTGGATATCGTTCTGATGGAAACTGTAGGGCATGCATGGTGGAAATCGAAGGTGAACGGGTTCTGACTGCATCTTGCGTTCGTAAGCCTACAGACGGAATGGTTGTTAAAGTAAGTGGCGATAGACCAGAAAAAGCCCGTGCTACAGTTTTAGAGTTACTGATTGGAGATCAACCAACTCATAAAAACGCTCATGATAAATCTTCTCACCTATGGAAAACTGCAAAAGCGCAAGGAATTGAAACTAGCCGTTTTCCAAAAATTGACTCAGCTCAAATTCCCCTCCTGGATGATAGTCACGTAGCAATGAATGTGAATCTTGACGCTTGTATTCAGTGTAATCTTTGCGTCCGTGCTTGTAGAGAGGTGCAGGTTAATGATGTTATCGGTATGGCCGGTCGAGGGAGAACAGCCAAAATTGTTTTCGACCAAGATGATCCCATGGGAGCTTCTTCTTGCGTTGCTTGTGGCGAATGCGTTCAAGCTTGCCCAACTGGGGCTCTAATGCCCGCCACGTCGATAGACATTAAACAAATTGGTGATAGTTCCGATTACGATAGTGAAACAAAATCAGTATGCCCTTTTTGTGGTGTAGGCTGTCAAATAAGCCTCAAAGTCAAAGACGGAAAAATTAAAAATGTAGATGGAGCTCCTGGTCCCGCTAATGAACAAAGGCTTTGTGTCAAGGGCCGGTTTGGTTTTGATTATATTCATCATCCACATCGATTAACAAAGCCTCTCATTAGAAAAGAGGACGCTCCCCAAAAGGGCCTAAACGTAAATATAAACGATCCCTCAATGCATTTTCGTGAAGCGAGTTGGGAGGAAGCACTTGAATTCGCTGCAAATGGATTAAAAAAACTACAAAACACCTATGATGGAAAGGCTGTAGCAGGGTTTGGATCGGCAAAATGTTCCAATGAAGAAGCATACCTTTTTCAAAAACTCATTAGACAAGGTTTTAGACACAACAATGTAGACCATTGTACAAGGCTGTGCCACGCTTCTTCCGTGGCAGCACTAATGGAAAATGTTGGTTCTGCCGCAGTAACAGCAACATTTAACGAAATTAAAAATGCTGATGTGGCAATCGTGATAGGAGCAAATCCTACAGAAAATCATCCAGTAGCAGCAACCTATTTTAAACAATTCACAAAACAAGGAGGAAAATTAATCATTATGGACCCGAGAGGGACTGCGATGAAAAGATTTTCCAGTCATATGCTTCAGTTCAAGCCAGGTACTGACGTAGCTATGCTTAATGCAATTATGCACGTTATTGTAAAAGAAAAGTTGTACGATGAGCAATACATACAAGCCTACACAGAAAATTGGGAACAAGAAAAAGCTCACTTGGCAAATTTTCCACCTGAAGAAATGTCAAAAATTTGTGGTATTGATGCCAAAACTTTGATTAGTGCAGCGCGAGAATTTGCTACAGCAAAAGCAGGTATGATATTTTGGGGAATGGGAGTTAGTCAGCATATTCATGGGACGAATAATTCAAGATGTTTAATTTCGTTAGCATTAATGTGTGGTCACGTAGGCAGACCCGGAACTGGCCTGCATCCGCTTCGCGGTCAAAATAATGTTCAAGGAGCATCGGATGCTGGGCTTATCCCAATGTTTCTTCCAGACTATCAAAGCGTAACAGATGAGGGAGTTCGTTCATCGTTCCAAGATATTTGGAATTCAGGAGACTTCTCTGCAGAGAAAGGGCTTACCGTTGTTGAGATTATGGATGCTATTCATGAGGGAAATATAAAAGGTATGTACATTTTAGGTGAAAACCCTGCAATGTCGGATCCGGATTTAAACCATGCTAGAGCCGCCTTGGCCAAATTAGATCATTTAATAGTACAAGATATCTTTATAACAGAAACAGCAAATTATGCTGATGTTATATTACCTGCTGCAGCATTTGCGGAAAAATCAGGAACTGTAACAAATACAAATCGTCAGGTTCAAATGGGCAGACCCGCCTTACCCCCACCAGGGGAAGCAAAAGAGGATTGGTGGATTACAGTCGAATTGGCAAAAAAACTTGGGTTAAATTGGACATACACGCATCCAAGGCAAGTTTTTAATGAAATGAAATTGTCTATGAAATCATTAGAAAATATAACGTGGGATCGGCTAGAAGAAGAAGGTGCCGTTACTTATCCAAGTTTGTCGCCAGAAGATCCTGGGCAGCATATTGTATTTGCAGAAGGATTTCCAAGAGCCGATGGCCGTGCTAAATTTACGCCTGCCAACATAATCCAACCAGACGAAACACCAGACAAAGAGTACCCTCTTATTCTTACGACAGGAAGGCAACTTGAGCACTGGCACACGGGATCAATGACACGTAGAGCTAATGTATTAGATAAAGTAGAACCAGAAGCAAGTTGTTCCATCAACCCAGCAGTATTGGAGCAATATAAAATTATTCCTGGAGAAACTATTAGGTTATCAACTAGGCGAGGAAGCATTAATATTATGGTTAGATCCGACAAAGCGGTGTCCAAGGATATGATATTCATGCCATTTGCTTTTGTAGAGGCGGCCGCTAACTTGCTTACCAATCCTGCTTTAGACCCATACGGGAAAATACCAGAATTCAAATATTGTGCTGTAAAAATTGAAAAGATTCAAACCGTTGCTGCTGAATAATTATTAGCAAAAACGGAATAATGCTCTAATTTATAAATATGACTCATGATATCGAAATCGACGCTACCGGCCTTCTATGTCCTCTTCCTGTACTTAAGTTGCGCAAACGAATGACAAGTTTGAATAGTGGAAGTATTATTAAAATTCTTGCGGATGACCCTGCCGCTATAATAGACATACCCCATTTTTGTAATGAAAATAAACATTTGTTGTTAGATACCCGAGAACCTCTGCAACGAACCACTAATGAAAACTTAAGAGAGTATTTTGTAAAAAAAGGTTAATATTTAGGCGAAATCTTTTAAAAAAATCCCCTCAGTTCAAAAACGTTGTATTATCTTGCCCAGATAGCACATATCAACGCACTAACCAAAGAAAGTAATTAAATCAAAAATATTTCTCAAATATTTGACGGTTATACACTTACCAAAAAAGCTAGAGTTTTGGCTTTTGGTTCATCCGTTGTCGAAAGAACAATAGAGGGCACTCATTGGTTCGATTGCATTGATCTTGCAGTCACGTGGAATCATGGCAGAATACATCACTGCATAAATGTTGGCTGCAGTGGAGATACATCAGAACATCTAATAAATCGATTTGACCACGACGTAGCAGGATTACAACCAGATATTATATTTATTAAAATTGGTGGGAACGATACGAAGGAGGACGTAAAAATTAGTCCTGAAAGATTTGAAAAAAATATTACAAGTATTGTGTCTAGATTAAACCAAATAGGGTCAAAAATTTGTTTGATGACTTATCACTCGCCAGTCTTCGAACTTTATGGAACCAAAAGATTACAAAAGTTGTTCGAATTTATGGAAATCATACGCCGCGTATCTCGGTCAGAAAAAACTTATCTGATTGACACACTACCTCTTTGGGAAAATTTGAGAAAGAAACACCCACTAATCCACAAATCAATGCTTTCAGACGAAATTCATCTAAATCGACTTGGTAACCTTTTCCTTGGCCTAATCATAACTAAAGCCCTAGGTCTTAAGCTATCTGAGCAAGATAAAACATATTGGACCAGTGCTCAAGAGATCTATAGT
>JAQWUC010000031.1 GCA_029242355.1 Paracoccaceae bacterium
AGTATGACGTTCCAGGTTATTTTCTTACTACAACCGACCAAGCTATAGAAATAATCGACGCAGTCAGTCTAAGCAATCTTAAACTTATGTTTGACTGCTATCATGTGCAACTAATGGAAGGAAATTTAACTAATCGCCTGAGGAGTCTTTTCCCATATATCGGCCATATTCAGTTTGCTTCAGTACCTAGTCGCGAGGCTCCAAACCTTGGAGAGATAGATTATATAAATCTTTTTTCTAACATTAAAGCAATGGGCTGGACACAGCCACTCGGGGCTGAGTACCAGACGAATGGTAAGACAGAAGAAACATTGCATTGGTTAAACGATGCAAAATTTTTATAATTAAAATTATTGGACGACACCGATTTTTGTAGTTTCTTTAAAGAAAATATCAGATAAAAATTTGTTAGGTAAATTTATTAACTAGAATCACTTATAGTTTTCTTATACTAATCTGATGATAAAAGATTTTAGAGACTTGGGAGGTCAGATAAATGATTAAAAAACTTTTAACCATGGCAAGTGCTGTGGTGATGATAACTACGCCGACATTTTCTGAAACAATTCGGTGGGCTCGTGCTGGGGACTCAATTACCTTGGACCCACATGCACAAAATGAAGGACCAACACATGCTTTAGCACATCAAATGTATGATCCTTTGTTACAACGAGACATGGCTGGAGCAATCATTCCTGCCCTAGCTACGAGCTGGAAAGCTCTTGATAATAATCCGAACGTGTGGCGGTTTAAACTTCGTCAAGGAGTGAAATTTCACGACGGCGCAGACTTTACTTCTGAAGACGTTGTATTTTCGCTAAACAGAGCAATGGCAGACGGTTCCGAAATGAAAGAGCTGTTATCATCCATAAAAGACATTCGTGCGGTTGACACGCATACCGTAGACTTAGAGACCCATGGAGCAAATCCATTGCTGGTTAACAACCTTACAAATATGTTTATTATGGATAAAGGCTGGTCTGAAGCCAATAATGTTCTTACCCCTCATGACGTGGCAAAAGGCGAAACAAATTTTGCGACAATGAATACCAATGGAACTGGTGCATTCATTTTGGTTAGTAGATCTGTTGATGAGAAAACAGTTTTGAAATCGAACCCTAATTATTGGGGAAATAATCTTTATCCAACTGAGGTGTCTAAAATAATTTATACACCCATACAATCGGCAGCAACACGAGTTGCAGCACTGTTATCTGGACAAGTAGACATTATCCAAGATGTTCCTGTTCAAGATTTAGATAGAGTACGGGAGACCAATGGATTAAAAGTAGCAACCGCTGCCCAAAATAGGGTTATCTTTTTTGGACTAGACACCGCTGAAGGCCCTACAAGTAATTTAAAAGTTCGGCAAGCAATGAATATTGCAATCAACCGAGAGGCAATAAAAAAAGTGGTAATGCGCGGCCAGTCAGATCCAACAGGTGTTATAATGCCTCCTTTTGTTAATGGATGGACAGAAAAATTAAACGCATATCCAAAATATGACCTTGAAGAAGCAAAAAAATTAATGTCCGAAGCGGGATATGAGGACGGTTTCAGTATTACGCTCAATTGTCCGAATGATCGTTACATCAATGACGAAGCAATATGCCAATCAGCAGTCGGAATGATGGGACAAATTGGAATAGACGTTACATTAGACGCTAAACCAAAGGCCCAGCACTTCCCAATCGCCAAAGGTGGAGAAGCTGACTTTTATATGCTCGGATGGGGCGTTCCAACTTTTGATTCACACTACATATTCAATTACTTGGTTCATACGCAAACTGATAAAAGAGGTTCCTGGAATCCTACCGGTTTTTCGAACTCTGCAGTCGACGCAATGATAGTAAGTCTCGAATCTGAAACCGACTTAGGTGCACGTGACGGAACAATCGCTAAAATTTGGGGGACCGTACAAGATGCACAAATGTATTTACCAATTCACAATCAAGTCCTTAATTGGGGCATGTCAAAAAATATAAAATTTGATGTGCAACCTGAAGATAAACCACACTTTCAATTTCTATCATTTGAATGAACCTATTTTTACAGGCCTTTTAATTTAAAGGCCTGTATCAACATCTTCCGTCACCAAAAACTAAATTTTAAGATTCCGCTGATGGAAAGTGTTAGGGACAAATATTAGAAACCTGAAAGAAGTAGCTATATGTTATCAATAATCCTAAAAAGGCTAACACAATCAGTAGTGGTCCTATTTTTAGTTGCACTCATTTCATTTTTAATTTTTCGGTACGTTGGCAACCCTGTAGATAATCTTTTAGGGCAAGAAGCGACAGTTCAACAGCGCGCCGCATTAGAAGAAGCTTTAGGATTAAACCAACCAATTTATGAGCAATATTTTGACTTTGTTTGGAGCGCACTCCATTTTGATTTTGGAAACTCCTACCGCGGTGCTCTACCTGTTGCAGAGTTAATATCTAGCAGGTTACCCGCAACGCTCGAATTGGCTTTCATGTCAGCTCTCTTTGCAATTATTATTGGTATAATTACAGGCGTTTACACTGCAATCAGACGCAACAGTTTTTTGAGCAAATTTATTTTGTCAATTTCCCTAATTGGGGTATCACTTCCAACATTCTTAATTGGAGTCCTACTAATTTGGCTTTTTGCAGTTGAACTAAAATGGTTACCATCTTTCGGTAGAGGGGAAACAATTCAATTGGGTTGGTGGTCAACTGGTCTTCTAACTCTGTCGGGTCTAAAGTCATTAATCCTCCCCAGTATTACCCTTGGACTCTATCAACTGACTTTAATAATGAGGCTTACCCGTTCAGAAATGTTGGAGGTCCTTGATCAAGATTATGTTCGTTTTGTTCGAGCTCTGGGATTATCGAATAAGCAAGTACATTTTCGGCATGCCCTACCCAATACACTAATCCCCGTAATCACAATAGCTGGATTGCAATTAGGTTCAATTGTAGCCTTTGCAATAGTAACAGAAACAGTATTTCAATGGCCTGGAGTAGGTCTTCTTTTCATAAATTCTGTATACTTTGTGGATATCCCAGTCATGAGTGCATATCTACTACTCGTCGGCGGGCTCTTTGTAATTATAAACCTAATTGTAGATTTGTTATATCTAATTATTGACCCGCGTATAAGAGACAACCAACTAATCGGCAAGGCTTAGGTAATGAATCGATTTTTAAAGTCAGACTTTTTTTATGATTTTTTACGTGCACCGATAGCAGTAGCATCATTTGTCGTAGTATCGACCCTAATATTACTTGCTTTGCTTGCAAACTTCATAGCTCCAACGAACCCATTTGATCCAGCTAGCTTAAACCTCATGAATGGGTTTACCGCACCAATGGAGCCAAATGCTTTTACAGGAGAAATATTTTTGATGGGAACAGATGATCAAGGCCGAGACCTCTTCTCTGCTATTTTGTTTGGTCTACGGGTTTCACTTTTTGTCGGCTTAATGGCCGTGTTGCTAGCCACAGTCATCGGAGTTTTTCTTGGACTTATTGCTGGATACATTGGAGGGTGGTTAGATAGTTTAATAATGCGGTTAGCAGATATTCAAATGACATTTCCATCAATCTTAATAGCGATGTTAATCTATGGCGTCGCCAGAGGTGTTCTCCCGCCTGAGTTACGAGACGAAATGGCTATAACCGTTTTAATATTATCTATTGGCTTATCTGAATGGGTCTCCATTGCACGAACTGTCCGAGGTTCCACATTAGTCGAAAAGGAGAAAGAGTATGTTGCAGCAGCACGCCTAATTGGTTTAAACCACTCTAGAATTATGATTCGTCATATTTTACCCAATGTTTTAAGTCCAGTATTGGTAATAGCCACTATAACATTAGCTTTAGCCATTATTGCCGAAGCTACACTTTCATTTCTTGGCGTTGGTGCCCCTCCAACAAAACCAAGTTTAGGGACTCTTATTAGAGTTGGCCAAGATTTCTTATTTTCTGGGGAATGGTGGATATTACTTTTCCCAGCTCTTACACTTTTAGCACTAGCTCTATCTGTAAATTTATTTGGTGACTGGCTGCGCGACACATTAAATCCGAGATTAAAGTAATGAAACAACCTCTACTTAATCTTAACAATATAAGCGTCACTTTTAAAACCCGCCGCCAGGATTTTAAAGCAGTAGAAGATCTAAGCCTCACCCTTAAAGAGGGAGAAATATTGGGCTTAGTAGGGGAGTCTGGAGCCGGAAAGTCTATCACAGGAGCGGCAATACTAGGCCTTATCCCCTCTTCGGGTAATCTTTCATCTGGAGAAATATCGTTTAAAGGTCAGAGGATCGATAAAGATCCAAAAATTGTCCGGGGTTCCAAAATTTCAATGATCTTTCAAGATCCATTAGTTAGTCTAAATCCTTTACGACGCATCGGCGACCAACTTATTGAGACAATCCAAACTCATTCACCTTGTTCTCGAACCGAGGCCTATGACCGTGCTATAAAAAGCCTGGAAGAAGTCGGAATAGACCAAAATCGTTTTAATGCTTATCCACACACATTTTCAGGTGGTATGCGCCAAAGAGTGGTTATCGCACTGGCCCTTGCACCTCAACCCGCGATAATAGTCGCCGACGAACCTACAACGTCTTTGGATGTTTCAAATCAAGCTCAAATCCTTAGTCTGCTTAAAAAATTGTGTAAAGAGAAAAGGACCTCTGTAATATTAATCACACATGATATGGGTGTTATTTCTCAAACAACTGATCGTGTAGCGGTTCTTTATTCAGGAAAACTCGTAGAGATTGGCATTACACAAGCGGTATTAAAAAATCCAAGGCACGCGTATACACAGAGCTTGGTGCGGTCGACACCAAGAATAGAAAGGGGTTCTCCCAAACAACCCATTCATCAAATACCTGACTCAAAATCAAAACTTTGCCCAGATTCCAAAGTTCTAATTGCAGAAGATCTAACTCGGGAATTTGATCTTTCACCAACTTGGTTCTATCACAAATTTAACGTTCATAAACAACGCCGTGTACTCGCAGTAGACTCAGTTAGTTTTTCCATAAACAAAGGAGAAACTTACGGTTTGGTTGGCGATAGCGGCTCAGGAAAGTCAACGATTGCTAAGATGGCTGTTGGTCTTTTAAGACCATCCTCTGGTCAAATTACCGTCAATGGAGAAAATTTAAATAGTTCAACTATTTCACATCGGCAAAGTCAAAGAATACGTCGTCGAATTCAGATGGTATTTCAGTCCCCTTATGCTAGTTTAAATCCTCGATGGAAAATAGGTTCCATCTTAGCAGAACCAATAAGAGTTTTTGGTTTAAGTTCTACTAAAGAAGAAGAACAGAACCGAGTGTTCGAGTTATTAGATCAGGTTGGACTTTCAAAAAGTGATGTTGAAAAGTATCCTCATGAATTTTCTGGGGGACAAAGACAACGTATATCAATCGCTAGAGCCCTTGCTTCCAAGCCAGAGATAATAATATGCGACGAACCAACTTCCGCTCTTGATGTCTCCGTGCAAGCACAAGTCTTAACCCTATTGAAGGAACTTCAACGCGAATTCTCGTTAACTTATCTATTTATTACTCATGATTTGGCAGTAGTATCTACCATGGCCAATAAGATAGGCGTTCTAAACCAAGGCCGTCTCATTGAAGAACAAAGTTCAGAACTCCTCTTCTCAAAACCACAGCATGAGCATACTAAAATGTTACTTGATTCAGCTCCAAAGCTGGACATAGCATAAGACAAAAATTCATTAAATATTAGTGAATAGATTATAATCTTATTAACAGTTAAATAATTATCGCCAGTAAACAGGAGAGAAATTAAATTTCGTCAACAATATTCAAAATGGTATTAACATGTTGGTCAAAACCATGTGGTCCACCATATTCAAATGGCTGTGTACGCAAGGAGCGAAATCCCTCCTCAACGGCGTAGTTGATCATCGATGAAGCAGTTTGAAGATTTTGATTTGACTCTTGATCAGCCAACCATTCGAGCATCATTGCAGAAGATAGAAACATCGCGGTTGGATTAGCTTTATCTTTTCCGGCAATTGTAGGAGCACTTCCGTGAGCGGGTTGAAATAGGGCATGGGCCAAACCTATTTCGGCGCAAGGAGCCATACCCATACCTCCGACAAGTCCTCCCCCTAGATCCGAGAGTATGTCAGCTAATAAGTTCTCCATCACCAAGACATCAAAATCCCATGGTCTCTGCACCAAGTAGAGAGCTTGGGCGTCAACATAATTATGACTTGCTATAATATCAGGGTTAAGTGCTGCTCGTTCACCGAAAATTTTCCTAAAAAAGGCAAAAGACCGAAAAACGTTGGATTTATCAACACATGTTACCTCGCCCTTGCTACCTTTAGCTTTACGCTGTCGAGCTAGATTAAACGCAAAATCAAAAAGTTTTTCACTTGTTTCTCGGGTGATTTCCATCGTATCCCGCGCTATTGCATCGTTGATAATTTCTCCTTTTCCTCTAGAGGCAAACATTCCCTCGGTCGACTCTCTCAATATAACAAAGTCTATATTTCTGGCCCTCTTATCCGCCAACATAATGGGAGTATTTGGAAAAGCTTTTACTGGTCTAACACCAGCAAACAAACCATATTCTTCACGAATGCGTAAGTGTGGTGCTATTTCGGTCCCATCCTCAAAAAAAACATCTGGCAGACCCATAGCACCAAACAGAATCGCATCTGCTTCTCCACAAGCCTTAAAATCAGAATCGGTAATATCGATACCTGTCCTTAGATAAAAATCAGCACCAGCATCAATTATGTAATACTGCAAAGTATACCCACCTACCTTAAGTTGCACCTTATCTAAAAGCTTTAGACAAGCATCCATAATTTCTTTTCCTATCCCATCACCAGGCAGGACTGCTACATTGATTTCTTTCATATTAAGTTCTCACTATTATAAACGAATTAACTTAAACATCTCAGACCTACCTACGAAACTATAATTTGTCGTTCGCCGTTTTCATTTGAGATATAAATAGTTTCTTCAATTTTCAAGTTTTTCAAGTACTCCAAACCAGAGTGCGCATTAACCTCACCTGATAAGATAGAATCCAAAATATTCTTTTGGCAAAAATACACACTATCACCAGCAAAACCTTTATCATCCCATTGATAATCAACTTTTTTTTCAGAGTTTGACCCAAAGCACCTGTAAAAAATATCGCCATCCCCATTCAATCTTATTGACCCGTTGGATCCTTCCACTAAAAAATCTCCGATGGTTCGTCTCCTGTCCTCAGCAATATGGTCGGAAAGACGATTGCCATCAAATAAACCACGAACGCCATTTTTAAATTTAAAAATTACAAAACCTGCATCTTCACCTAAAATATTAGGGTTCAATTGTACTAAATCTGCAAAAACACTTTCTATTTCACCAAAATAATAACGAAATAAATCTATAAAATGAATAGCAGTTTCATGAATTAGGAATCTCTTCATTTTTTGAAAATACGGTTGCCTATTGAGATAAGCGTCTGCACCCTGACCATCCCCGGGTCGCATTCGAACAGAAACCTGGTAAGGATCACCAATGAGATTCTGATCCAGCATTCCTTTTATTTGAACATGCCATGGCTGAAATCGAAAGTTTTCATGTACAATAATTCTAACATCTGCAGTGCTTGCCATATCTAAAACTTTTTCTGCTTCGCTTAAAGACGTGGTAAACGGTTTTTGACATATAATATTTATTCCACGATCTATAGCCTCTTTCATTATCGAAAATTGCTCTGATGGTGGGACAATAATATCGATTAAATTGGGTTTAACCGTATCCATCATACACTGATAATCGCTAAAACCTTGGCAATTAGAAAAATTATTTGCTACCTTTTTAGCGTCCTTAAGATTGAGAGAACATACGCCCTTTAAGTTAACACCAAGTCTTGACCAAGCATCAAAATGAAATTGACTAAAATAGCCAGTACCCACGGCACACATTTTAATGCAATTAATCATTTTGAACAAAGTTCCTTCAATGCTTTGGGTTCCCAATGAGCAGGACGAGCTCCGGCTATTTCGCTTCTGAACATAATAATAGATTCCCCTTGAAGACACCCCAGAAAAGCTGTTTTCATATCTTTACCGCCAAAAGCAAGGCTTGAAATATTTTTTAATATATTACCGCCGGAGGTATCTAAATGCTTTCTTTCCAGACTAGAATTTAAAAATGCATTCTCTACCCAGTCCAAGTGAGCGGTAGTATTATCTTCGAGGATAATTTGTTTTTTACCCTCCGGAGAAATTCTAATAACACGATTGCTTACTATACTGGTTATCCAAATACCCCCTTCTGAATCAAAAGTAAGACCATCAGGAAATTCTCCAAATTCGAACTCAAAGAAAACTTTTTTATTCGAGAGTGATCCGTTTTCCTTAATATCGAAGTAAGATAACCTGCGCCCAAAGGTTTCATTCACATATAAACGATTTCTATGAGGATCAACAATACATTCATTTGTATATCCAAGATTATCCGCAACAATACGAGGACCTAGGTTATCAACTAAAACAATAAAGCCATCAGCGTGATCAGGCCTACAGCCCAATATCCTTGGACTTAACCTAGTACTCACTGTAATCCATGTTCTAGCCAAATGATCAACATGAACATAGTTTGTCGGGGGGAGTAAAGTTTTATCAATTTCTAATAAGAACGGTTCCAAGCGTCCCTCTGGAGATAAATGAAATACACCGCCGTCAACATCGCCCAAATGAGTAACCAACCACCCTTCATTACCCCGTAAAATTGCTATTCCATTCGGTTTTAACTTAAAATCACTCTTGGAAACTATAGTTTTCGATTCTGTTTGATTTCGAATAATCGTAACTCCACCTCGCCAATCTGCAATATGCAAATCCCCTTTAGAGTCGACCAATACACATTCAGGTCGAGACAGATCTTTTCCAATAAAATTTAATTCGTCGAGTTTAATCAATTTAATCTCAAAAATTTACTACATAAGGCTCAAATGCTTAACACTGGACATTAAAAGAAATTTAACTCATCAGTACTTACATCACAAGTAACATTGAAAATGTTTTAGATTCTTATACTTCAAACTACTTAACTACTTCCTCATATGCTTTTCCAAAACCTTCAACATAAAGCTGCCTTTTTCTATGAAATTCATAAAAATTAAAATCATCAAAATATGCCCACAACTCTGATCCAATGTCCACCTTTGAATGTTTCTCAACCAAAAGCTTAAACTCCTTACCATTCTTGTCTAAGCTCAACTTTGTGATTGATCCCTGCAAAGACAATCTAACGTTGTTTGATCTTGTTCTATGATTTTCCCTTGCTGCAAAGTAAAGACTGGCAACCGAATTAACTATTATATTCTTGGTATGCTCGCTTAGATCACTCAAAAGCATATAAATCTTATTATTAATTACCAATGGTATCACTTTAGTGACAAGAGGTAAGTGATTTTTATCAACTGTTCCTAAAGCGGCGTGCTCATACCCATTGTCTAATAAAGTATTTATCTTAAACCAAATTTTTGGATCAATTTTGTTATAGGGACTCTTTTCATTCATAATGTTTAAATATCCAAACATTTTTGTTACTATTTTAGTGTTTTAGCACAACTAACACAAAATTTTATTTTGTAATACGATGCAGTTCTAATATTTTTTTGACCTAAGTTATTTTATTAAGATGACCCGTGATAGGTGATGGTTTGTTATAACACCTCTACCTTTTGAAATCTTGCAAATAAAAACCGATATCTATTAAATAAGCCTGACGAAAAATTTAAATCAAATCACTTTGTCCAGTTAACTTTGTCTGGAAAGAACAAATAATTTCAACTGTGAGGAAAATTGAATAAAACCGATAATCCAATTTTAGGAATCATACTGATCTTGGCTGCTTTCTTTATATTTTCATTTATAGCCGCCTCTGGAAAGTGGTTGATCGTAGCGGGAATTCCACCAATGCAAATGGTTTTTATGCGATACTTTGGTCATTTCATAATATCGTTTTCTATTTTATGCCGAAATGATATAAGAATTTCGAACTTCTACACTGAAAATTACTACCTTGTCATTTTGAGAGCTTTTTTCCTCTTTAGCTCTACAGCATTACAATTTCTGGCTTTTCAATTCCTTCCCCTTACAGTAACTTCAACAATTGAATTTACAGCTCCAATTATTATTTGTCTTCTTTCATGGCCTATTTTAGGAGAGAGAGTAGGTGTATTTCGAACTCTTTCAGTAATTATTGGCTTTTTAGGTGTGCTTATCATTATTAAACCTCTTGGAGCAGATTTTCATCCAGCAACGATATTATCTCTTCTAGGTGCAACTAGTTTCGCAATTTATGCGATTTTGTCACGTAAGCTAGCTGGGGAAGTTTCTGTGGACCTAATGCAATTTTATTCAGGCCTCGTGGGTTCAGCCATAGTCCTACCTATGATTTTATTCATTTGGATAAACCCTTCAAATGTTTTTGATTGGTTTGTACTTTTTCTAATAGGTTTTTTTGGCTGGCTTGGGCATCAGTTACTTACTTATGCACATTCATTCGCAGACGCTAATCTTCTCACACCTTTCGGCTACTCCTTTATCATCTATAGTGCAATATGGAGTTTTTTTATTTCAAACTATTTACCAGATCTATGGACTATTATGGGGGGCTTTTTAATTGTTTTATCTGGTGTCGCCATATGGATTCGCGAATACAAAAAATCACAATTAAAAAGATTATAAATCGTTTTTACAACTATGAAAGCCTCAGACAGTTTTCATAGTTGCATAAAATTTACTTTCTTAAATCTTGCGTCCAAGTACTGTTAAATTCGTGTGCAATACAAGGCTCGTCCCCGACAGTCCAACCATCATGACCGGGTTCAATCAAATACACATCTCCTGCTTTAAACACTTGTTCAGTACCATCATCATGTTTAACTGCCATCGATCCCGAAATGACAGTGCCAACATGACGTTTTTGGCAACTATCGCCACCAACACTCGGTTTAATACACTCAGACCAACTCCAACCTGGTTGAAGAGTAAGCTTTGCCGCTGCAACATCCCCGACGTTGCACAACTTCACCTCCGCCTTTGGTGGTTTCATTGTATCGTCTGGCTCCGAGAAATTTTTTTTAATGACTGACACCATATAACTTTTCCTTACTCTAATTAACCTATTTAGTTCACTAACACTAATATCATTACGATTTTTACCACATTGCAAATCGCTAATCAACCGTCTAAGGCATATTAAACGCCGTGTTACAAATTCGTCCCAATACTTACTTTAGCAACGCAGACATATCGTAATTGCGTGCCACGATCTAGGCCAACTTGTTTTTCTGCAAATGGTAAAGCATTCATGTAATTCGCGGCCTTAATACAATCCTCAATCAACAAATATTGTTCATCTAGATCTGTAAGCGAATGTGATCTTTCAAAACCAAGACCACTCACCAACGAAAACAAATATAATCCCCAAACTATGTTCATTAGTCTTTACTTTTACTATTATGTAGACAGATCGAAATATAATAATATAATTTCGTTTGGAAAAGATTTTTTTACATGCTTGATAAAATAAAATGAAACTACATTATGCACAATTTTCAAGAGCAGTAAGAGTTGCGTGGCTTTTAGAAGAATTAGAGTTACTATACGAAATAGAAAAGTATACTATTGGAGAACGTGCTTTAAGAGAGTCAGATTTTAAAAAAATAAGTCCGCTTGGCCGAGTCCCCGTGCTGATTGATGGAGATGTAACTCTTCACGAATCTGGAGCAATAATACAATACCTCTTAGCAAAGTATTCGTCAGGATTTCTCGAAAAAGAACCCACTGACTCTAACTTTCACCAATACTTGCAATGGTTTCATTTTGCTGAAGGCATGATCATGCCTCCTTTAAACACCATAGTAGTTGAAACCGTTTTATTGTCCCCCGACCGAAAAAATGAAACTAATGTTAGAAGAGCAACAAAAATTCTCGGACAGATTCTTCAAACCGTTGAGAACCGTCTTTGTGAAGTTGAATATTTAGCCGGAGAATTTACCGCCGCAGATATAATGTCTGGTCATGCATTAATAATGTCCGCCCACCATGGGGTTGATCTTAATGAAAAGCCCAAATGCAAACGGTATATAGACAAATTGATGTCACGACCTCAACTTCAGAAAGCTTGGTCGCTCTAAACAAAAAAGAAAAGGTCGCAAATATGCTAATTAAAACGCAGTGTGGTTTTGAAAAATACAAAGAACTCAAAGCTCGAAAAGGCGCCTTTAATCGAATTCGCTTTTATTTTTTTTTAATCGTAGCAAGTATTCGAGATTTCAACAAATAAAAGAGTATAATAACTCAACATTCACAAATCATCACTGCTGTTGCCTTTAAAAATATAGAAGTAAAACGAATCTTTTGAAAAAAAGGAAAAGTCAGTTAGCATATACCCATAGTAATAGAAAAATTTAAATGGAGGACATTTATGAAAAAAATCGCCATCTCACGACGTTTGTTTACAGCCGGAATCACCGGTTCCGTGTTTGCCCTTGGAAACCTTCAAGCATTCGCTGGTCAAAAAATTAAGGTTGCCGGCATATACACACAACCAATTCAACAAAAATGGGATGCTAGACTTCACTTAGCCCTAGATGCTGCGGCAAATCGTGGAGATGTTGATTACGTCTTTTCTGAAAAAGTATCCAACACGGACTACGTTAGAGTCTTAAGAGAATATTGCGAAAGCGGAGTACAATTAATAGTGGGCGAGGCATTTGGTATAAGTAAAGAGGCGCGAAAAGTTGCTGATGATTACCCCAATATAGCATTTTTAATGGGCGACCCTTTCAAACCTCATGGGGAGAATTTCTCTGTTTTTGATAATTACATTCACGAACCTTGCTATTTAATGGGTATTATTGCAGGGAATATGACTAAAGCTAACAAGATCGGAATGGTTGGAGGCTATCCAATCGGTGAAGTAAATCGTCTTTTCCATGCCTTTATGAATGGCGCAACATCTGTAAACCCAAACATTAAATTCAAGGTCACCTTCATTGGATCATGGTATGACCCTCCAAAAGCAAAGGAAGCTGCCATAGCTCAGATTGAGGCAGGAGTTGACATTATGTATGCTGAACGTGCCGGCGTTGTTGATGCTTGTCGTGAAAAAGGTATCCTCGCATTCGGAAATGTTAATGATATGAATAAAGAAGAAAATGGAACTGATGTCGTTGTTGCGTCAGCACTTTGGCACATGGAGTCTGCAATCGATCATGCTATCGAAAGAGTTAAGAATGGAACTTTTTCTGCTGAAGAATACCATGATTGGACCATGATGGCTAAAGGTGGAGCAACACTATCAAGTTATTACGAATTTGACAGTAAACTACCAAGTTCTGTGAAAAATAAAGTCTCATCGTTAGCAAACGAGATAAAGGCCGGTAAATTTGTCGTCGAAATTAACGATGAAGAGCCGAAGTCTACGTTTTAGATCATATAAATAATTTGGGTACCATATTTCATGTATGGTCCCCAACCAAAAGAAAATCAAAATGAACCCACTTCTTGAAGTTAATCAAGTTTCCAAGAGCTTTGGAACTTTGATTGCTAATAACAACATTAGCTTCTCAATAAGCCAAGGAGAGATTCTGGCCGTTCTTGGCGAGAACGGTGCAGGAAAGACGACCTTAATGAACATAATTTTTGGTCACTACTTGCCAGATGAAGGAACAATAAAGCTAAAAGGAACAAAAATGCGTTCCGGTGACACAAAAGCAGCCATAAAATCTGGTATCGGCATGGTTCATCAGCATTTTACATTAGCTGAAAATTTATCAGTGTTGGAAAATATTCTAATTGGGCGCAATCCATTATGGAGCTGGACTTTAAACTCAAGCACAGCAGAAAAAAAAGTAATCGAGATTTCAAAACAATTTGGATTAAAAATAAACCCTCAGGAGAGAGTTTCAGAATTATCAGTAGGCGAAAAACAGCGCCTCGAAATTATTAAGACTTTGTATTCTAACTGCAACTTGGTAATCCTAGATTAGCCGACTGCAAGTCTGACTCCTCAGGAAGTCGATAGTTTATTTGAAACTATTAGATCTATGGTGAAATCAGGTTTATCAGTGATTATAATTTCTCATAAACTAGACGAAATTCTGAGAATAAGTGACAGAATACTTGTTCTTCGAAACGGAGAGGTTGTGGCTGACATGCAAAACGCTAAGGCGGACAAGGCTTCACTCGCAGAACTCATAGTCGGCAGAAAAATAAAAAGACCAAAACAGAAAAAATATAGGTCTGCTGAGAAAATTTTATCTTTGAAAAATATTTGTACGAATCCCTCGCAAGGTAGTCCAATGGGACTAAAGAATATTAACCTCGATATCATGAAAGGTGAGATTCATGGCATTGCTGGCGTTGCAGGTAATGGACAGAGAGCTTTATGTGAATTTATCGCAGGACATATAACCCCCCAAAGTGGTATTTATAATTACAACAACAGCCAAATAGAAGTATTTAACATTAAAGAGTTCATGTCTATGGGTATTGCATACATACCCGAAGATAGAAACTCGGATGGACTAATTGGTGATATGTCTATTCAAGAAAATGCCGTCTTGTCTGAATTAAATAACCCTCAAATAACCTCTAAATTAGGATTTTTAATTTCAAAGGAGTGTAAAACATACGCAAAAAGTGTTTGCACCAAATACGATGTAAGGATGCAATCACTTTCACAACCTGCTCGAACCTTATCTGGAGGCAATGTTCAAAAACTTCTGATTGGAAGATGGTTAGAAAGAGATCCAAATGTCATAGTTGCTTGTCAACCAACAAGAGGACTAGATGAAGGTGCAATTGCGTCAGTTCACTCAATGCTAATCGATGCCAAATTAGCTGGAAAAGCCGTACTTTTTGTAACAGAAGATTTAGACGAATTGCTGCTTATATCAGATAAAATTTCAGTTATGTACAATGGGTCTATTACCACTCCAAAAGACGCAAAAACACTTGAAAAAAGAGAAATAGGTTTGATGATGACGGGTACAATTTAAGGTGAGAAATAAATGAGATTAGAAGCTAGAGAACATGTACCAGACTGGCTTAAGTTTTTGGTACCTATTTCAGCTATAGTTATTGCATTAATCATAGCGGCGCTACTATTAATCATAGCTGGAGCTCCACCAATAGAATCATTTTATTATTTGGTCAAAGGTGCTTTTGGATCGAAAAACGCACTAGCAGAAACCGGAGCAAGAGCAACGCCGCTAATTTTAACTGGTTTAGCCGCAGGAATAGCATTTCGAGCAAAATTTTGGAACATTGGGGCAGAAGGTCAACTATATGCAGGAGCAATAGCAGTAACAATAGTTGGTACTGGAGCTGTAAATTTACCCTCCAGCGTCATGATCCCCTTTCTTTTTATCATAGGTGCGCTTGCTGGAGCTGCCGTGATCCTTCCTTCAGTTATCTTAAAACAATTTTTTAAGGTCGATGAAGTAGTAACAACATTGCTAATGAACTTCATTATTCTTCTTTTCGTTAGTTTTGTTCTTGAGGGACCTCTAAAAGACCCAATGTCACTCGGTTGGCCACAAGCAGCATCTATCATAGACACGGGCATTTTACCTCAAATTATGGACAGAACCCGACTTCACTTGGGCTTCATTATTTCAATTTTTGTAGCTATTGTGCTATGGATTATATTAGAAACTACAAGCTTTGGTTTTAGAATTAAAGCAGTAGGCTACAATTCAAGTGCTGCTAACCACTCAGGACATTCCGTAGCACGAACAATGATATTAGTGGCATGTATTAGTGGTGGTGTTGCAGGGGTTGCAGGAGTGACAGAAACTGCTGGATTAAAAGGCTATTTGACACTCGACCTATCCCCTGGTTTTGGTTACACTGGCATTGCAGTAGCCATGTTGGCTGCATTAAATCCTATAGGGATAATCTTTTCCGCAATTTTTCTCGCAACTATATATGTAGGTGCGGACTCGATGAGTCGTGCTATGAATGTTCCTACTTACCTTGCAGATGTCGTCGTGGCAGTCACCGTCTTATCCGTACTAGTAAGTTTAGTTCTTACAAATTACAAAATTAATTTTCAGAGTGCATCCAAATGATACTTGATTTTTTTGAAATTTTACTGAACACAGGGTTTTGGGCTGCTACTATAAGAATAGCTTGCCCACTAATTTTTGCTACACTTGGTGAATTAATATGCGAGCGTGCTGGTGTTTTAAACCTAGGTATTGAAGGAATTATGACTGTAGGCGCTATGGTCGGCTGGACTACTGTATATCTCGGAGCAGAATTGTCTTCTGGAGTCATATGCGCTGCACTTATAGGCGCTATATTTGGATTAATTCACGCACATTTTACTGTTTACTTAGGGGCTTCGCAGCACGTCACGGGTATCGGAATAACTCTTCTGGCATCATCGCTTAGCTATTTTGCTTTTAGGTTAATTTTGCCCTCATCCACCACACCACCAAAAATAGACGCGTTTCAACCTATACATATTCCAATCCTATCTGACATTGGGTTTTTGGGCCCAATCTTATTTCAACATACAGCGTTCACATATTTTGCTTTCTTAATGGTTCCAATAACCATGTGGCTTATAAATAAGAGCCCATTTGGTTTAGCAATCAAAATGGCCGGGGAGAACCCAATGGCACTAGAAGCTCAGGGTATCAACGTATTAACTATTAGAGCATTAGCAGTAATGCTTGGCAGCGCGTTGATGGCCGTTGGAGGCGCTTACCTCACAATGTCAGCCTTTAACGCGTTCTATTTTGGTATGATTAATGGTCGGGGTTGGATCGCGATTGCCCTTGTCATATTTGCATCATGGCGACCACAACAAGCTCTTTTTGGGGCGCTGCTCTTTGCTGGTCTCGATGCTTATCAGGTAAGGGCACAACAACTTGCTGGTGCATTTATTCCGTACCAATTTTTTCTTATGCTTCCATATGTTTTAAGCATTTTTGCAATGATTATCGCAGCAAAAAAAACCAGATATCCGAAAGCACTGCTGATACCTTTCCGACGGGGAGAACGCCACTAATGAGGGGAAAATGTCAAACCTACTAATAAAAAATGCCCAGACCCGAAATCAAACAAAAAATGATATTTTAATACAAAATGGGATAATTAAGGATATCGCACCAACAATCGAAAAGTCTGGTGTCGAGGTGATTGATGCATTGGGTCATTTCATCTGTCCACCATTTGTCGATAGCCATTTCCATCTAGATGCAACATTAAGTTATGGTCTTCCTAGAGTAAACCAAAGCGGAACACTACTTGAAGGAATAAAATTATGGGGGGAGTTAAAACCTCATCTCACTATAGAGGCATTAAAAAACCGAGCACGAAACCTTTGCCATTGGGCAATAGCTCGTGGAACTCTAGCAATTCGATCCCATGTAGATATATCTGATCCAAGCCTACTCGCTGTTGAAGCAATGTTAGAGGTTAAACACGAGGTTAAAGAGTGGATTGACCTTCAACTCGTTGCTTTCCCTCAAGATGGGCTTTTACGA
The DNA here is from genome assembly GCA_029242355.1 of Paracoccaceae bacterium. Lineage (GTDB taxonomy): Bacteria > Pseudomonadota > Alphaproteobacteria > Rhodobacterales > Rhodobacteraceae > JAYZEV01. Next base: position 17,544 of record JAQWUC010000031.1, read on the forward strand.
GCTAATTCACTTTCAAATCTTTTGCGAGCTCTAGATATGGGAATTGATGTGGTCGGAGGAATTCCGCATTTTGAACGAACTATGTCTGATGGAGCCGAGTCGATAAAAATATTATGTGAGATTGCTGAGAAAAGATCCCTTCGAATAGATATGCATTGTGATGAAAGTGATGATCCAATGTCACGCCACATTGAGACCTTGTGTAGTGAAACATTACGATTAGGTCTCAACGGAAGAGTAGCAGGATCCCATCTAACGTCTATGCATTCCATGGATAATTATTTCGTGTCAAAACTTTTACCTCTGATGCATGAATCAAATATTTCTGTTATTGCTAACCCATTAATAAATATAACACTTCAAGGAAGGCATGATACTTATCCAAAAAGGCGAGGGATGACTAGAGTGCCCGAACAAATGAATGCCGGTTTAAATGTTGCTTTTGGGCACGATTGCGTGATGGATCCTTGGTATCCACTTGGTTCTCATGACATGCTAGATGTAGCCCATATGGCACTCCATGTTGCTCAAATGACAGGTCAAAATGATATGGAACGCTGTTTTGATGCTGTGACAACAAATCCAGCAAAAATATTGGGACTCGAGAATTATGGCTTAGAGAAAGGCTGCAAGGCCGACCTCGTCATCCTCCAATGTTCCAATGCAAT
>JAQWUC010000032.1 GCA_029242355.1 Paracoccaceae bacterium
AGTTAAAAGACTAGCAACGGGTATTGAAAACATTACGATTAAGCCATACCCAAAAATATATAACAAGGCGGCCAAGGTCTTAAATTTTTCGATAAAAAATCGAATGTTATTAATTTTCTTCAAAAGCATCTCTATTGTTAAATAGTCGTAAGACGCTATGCTCAGAACTAAACATACTAGCCCAAAAGCTATTACTTTTTTATATGATTCTAAGGCAGATAAATTTTTAAAAATAATTCACTCCACTGCAAATTTATTATTTTACCCAAATTAAATTATACTATTTTTAATCAATTATTGTCTTTAGTCTCAATTGACTTTTAGTAAAAACACTATTAAGCACGAGCAAGGTTAAGAATCTAGGGTTTCAAAAGAAAAATAGCCCATATGATAAAGAAAATAGTGAGGAGAATCTAGTGAAGCGCACATTCCAACCAAGTAATTTAGTACGCAAGCGACGTCACGGATTTCGTTCAAGGATGGCTACAGCGAACGGGCGGAAAATTATTAATAGACGTAGAGTTCAAGGTAGAAAAAAAATAACTGCATAGTTAATCATTTCAAAAATTGTAAGTCTGGGATATAAATGGTCAAATCCCGAGAAAAAAATGTTGAGAACAAGATCATCAATACTAAGTTACTCAACCAAAATAATGACAAAATAATTAAAATACTTAAGCGTGACGATTTCTTGGCAATTAGTTCTAAATTTAAAGTGCGAGCCAAAGGATTAAATCTTCAGGGAAGAAAAAGATCAGTGGAAAATTTTCCATCAATGACCAATCTTATTCGTGTTGGCTTTACCTGCTCTAAAAAGGTGGGAAATGCAGTAAGACGAAATAACGCAAAACGGCGTTTAAAACACTTGGCGAGAGAATGTTTACCTGTTGTTGGAAAAAACGGTTGGGACTACATCATTATAGGTCATAATAAATATACAGAAGAAATGAATTTTAATGATTTAAAAAAATCCTTTATTACGGCAGTTAACAAGATTCATAAATTTGAAAAACTAAAATAGAATGAAATTTATATTATATTTATTATTAATTCCAATAAAAGCCTATCAACTTATTTTAAGTCCATTGCTTGGACCAAGTTGTAGATTCCAGCCAACATGCTCAAACTATGCAATAGAAGCGCTAAAAAAACATGGAATATTTAATGGCATTTGGCTGACACTAAAAAGGCTAATTAAGTGTAACCCTTGGGGCGGCCAGGGTTTTGATCCAGTACCAAAAAAAGAATAAGAATATTTTTTAATAAAAGCCTTGACGAACCAAAAGTATAAGTATTCAACCAGTTCAAAATAAGGTACGAAATTGCAAAGCTATTGGAGTGTCATATGGACGATCAAAATAAAAATTTACTTTTGGCGACCGCTCTAAGCTTTTTGGTTTTAATTGGTTGGATGTTCTTATTTCCGCCTGAAACGCCTAATCCAAACCAGCTGGATAACAAAAATATTACTCAAGAACAAAATGATGTGGAGATGCCAACAACCTCTTCAATCATTAATGACGAGACCCCCCAAACAAGTAACGATACTAAAATTGGACGAATAAAAATTGAGACTTCTAGACTTACTGGTTCTATCTGGTTAAAGGGAGGAAGAATAGATGATCTCAAACTCATCGACTATTTTGATGAACAAAAACCTGATTCCAAAAATGTTGTTATTCTAACACCGGCTGGAGAAGACAAATCATATTATGCTTCTTATGGTTGGACGCCTGTATCAGGTCTTTCTCTTAAAGATGTTCCAAATGCAAATTCAGAATGGACTTTGGTTGCTGGCAGAGTTCTATCCGAAAATAATCCGATAAAACTTCAATGGAAAAATAATATTGGATTGATCTTTCAGCGCCAAATATCAATTGATGAAGACTTTATGTTTTCAATCACTCAATCCGTTATTAATCAGTCAAACCAAAATATAAAATTAGCACCGTACGGTATCATTGCAAGACACGGGAAACCCGATACAATTGGATTTTATATTTTGCACGAAGGCGTTGTAGCATCCAAAGATAACGAACTCATAGAACAGAAATATAAAAAACTACCCGATCAACCTTTTATTCAAAATGAGAATGGAAATGTAACAATACACACGGTAGAACAAAACGGCTGGATTGGGTTTACAGATAAATATTGGATGACAACACTAATTCCACCGCCCGGCCAAAAATTTCGCATGGCCTCCAAATATACACCCCAAACAGATACCTATCAGACGGACATGCGCCTACCGGCGATGAAAGTAACCCCTGGATCAGAAAAAATAATGATAACAAGTTTTTTTGCTGGCGCCAAAGAGGTTAACACAATTAAAAGCTATCAAAAAAATCTTGGTGTTGAAAATTTTGTTGACTCCGTGGACTGGGGTTGGTTCTTCTTTTTAACAAAGCCCATATTTTCAATGCTGTCTTTCTTCAACGATTTAACTGGGAATATGGGTTGGTCTATAATCTTACTGACGCTGGCAATCAAAACAGCTCTCTTACCGCTTGCTTACAAATCTTATGTCTCAATGTCTCGAATGAAAAAACTCCAACCAGAAATGGAAAAAATTAAAGAAAAAACTGGTGGTGACCGCATGAAAATGCAACAGGAAATGATGGCTCTTTACAAAAGAGAAAAAGTGAACCCAGCTGCCGGGTGTCTCCCAATTTTACCTCAAATTCCTATATTTTTCTCACTATATAAAGTGCTCTTTGTTACCATAGAGGTTAGACACGCGCCCTTTATAGGTTGGATAACTGATTTATCAGCACCGGATCCCAGTTCTATTTTAAATTTATTTGGACTACTTCCCTTCACGCCTCCCGAGCCAGGGAGTATTTTAGCAATCATCTCAATCGGCGTTTACCCAATATTAATGGGAATAACTATGTGGTTACAACAGAAACTTAACCCTGCACCAACTGATAAAACCCAAGCAATGATATTTGCCTGGATGCCGTGGGTCTTCATGTTTATGCTAGGTCAATTCGCTGCAGGACTTGTAATCTATTGGGTTGCGAACAACACCATAACATTTATTCAGCAATACGCGATCATGGCTAGCCAAGGCGTTAAACCAGATATCTTTGGAAATATTAAAGAAACATTTAAGAAATCAAAAGATACATCCTAAAGAAGGCTACTGTGTTGGAGTTTCCCATTACTCAAATAAAAGATGAGCAAGATCGTCAAAAAGGCCATCTTCTATTTTCGAAGGAAATTAGTTTCCTAAAGGGCGTGGTTGATATTGACGGTCTTCCAAATGATACACGAATAGAAATTTGTTTTGCAGGGAGATCAAACGTTGGTAAGTCATCTTTAATAAATGCACTTTCTTCTCGTAAATCACTTGCCAGATCATCAAATACACCAGGTCGAACGCAAGAAATAAACTTTTTCTCATTAGCAGGCACAAATTATTTAGTCGATTTACCCGGTTACGGGTACGCTTATGCACCCATCAAAAAAGTTGAAAAATGGCAAAGCCTTTTAAAAAACTATTTGACTGGACGAGCCTCATTACGACGCGTATTTTTACTTATTGATAGTAGGCATGGAATAAAAGCAGTAGATGAAACTATAATGCAGCTTTTAGACAAAGCTGCAGTCACTTTTCAAATAGTAATGACCAAAATAGACAAACCAAATAAAGATGAGTTAAGAATGTCCCTTGACAAAACACGTAGTGCGCTTGTCAAACACCCTGCAGCTTTTCCCGAATTATTACTAACATCATCAGTGAAAATGAATGGAATTGAAACACTTAGAACAGCTATAGCAAATATAGAGTAAATAAATTAAGATTAAGAACGTTTTTCAAACGTAAGCGATAATAAAAAGCGTACAGGAGAAAATAATATGGCAGAACTAAAAACTAACGTAACTGACTCGGTATCAGCTGCAAGGACGTTAGCCCAAGCACTTCCATATATACAACGGTACGACGGTGCTACAATAGTTATAAAACTTGGTGGTCATGCTATGTCAGATGATACTGCGATGGCAAATTTTGCTCAAGATATTGTACTTATGAAACAATGTAACCTAAATCCTATAATAGTGCATGGTGGTGGACCAGCAATAAACAATTTCTTAGAAAAAGTTCAAATCAAGTCCAAATTTATTGATGGGAAAAGAGTTACCGATAGTGAGTCAATTCCCATAGTGGAAATGGTTCTCTCTGGTAGCGTTAACAAAAATATTGTGTCTGCAATTAACAAGAAGGGAGGAAAGGCTATAGGTTTATCAGGAAAGGATGCAGACCTGATGATCTGTGAACCAGACAATCCAAAACTTGGGTTTGTAGGAAAACCTTCAAAAATAAACCCTGAGATACTTAAAAGTTTCCTTGCAAGTGACTTTATTCCTGTCGTAGCACCAATCGGAATTGGAAAAGATGGACAAACTTACAATGTAAACGCAGATACTGCCGCTGGAGCAATAGCTTCTGCGTTATTAGCTGATCGTCTTTTGTTACTTACTGATGTTGATGGTGTAAAGAATAAAGAAGGTAATCTCTTAACAAAACTTTCAATATCAGATTTAAAAGAACTCATCGCCGATGGGTCCATTATCAAGGGAATGATTCCAAAAACACAAACAGCCATAAAAGCCCTACAAGGTGGTGTACGAGCCGCTGTAATTCTTGATGGTCGAGCACAAAATGCATGCCTGCTAGAGTTATTCACAGATTATGGTTCTGGAACATTAATCAGGAAATGACAAATTGCCTAATGACCTAATATCTGGCTTAAGAAAAGTTTGGTTCTATCAGATTTCGGGTTATTGAAAAATTCTTCTGGCTCATTTTGCTCAACAATTTGACCTTCATCCATAAATATCACTCGGTTGGCAACTTGACGAGCAAATCCCATCTCATGCGTAACGCAAATCATAGTCATTCCTTCCTCGGCAAGCTGAATCATAGTATCAAGAACTTCTTTGATCATTTCTGGATCTAGGGCTGAAGTGACTTCATCAAACAACATTATTCTAGGTTTCATACATAATGAACGAGCTATGGCAACCCGCTGCTGTTGACCTCCTGACAATTGACCTGGATATTTATGAGCCTGTTCAGGAATTTTTACCTTTTCGAGCATCTCCATTGCAATTTCACTCGCTTCTTTTTCAGGTGTTTCCCGGACCCATATTGGCGCCAATGTACAATTTTCTAATGTTGTTAAATGTGGAAACAAATTAAAATGTTGGAAAACCATCCCAACTTCTGATCTTATTTTATCAATATTTTTTAGGTCAGTAGTCAATTCAGTTCCATCAACGATAATGCTTCCTTTTTGATGTTCCTCTAACCTGTTAATACATCTAATCAAAGTAGATTTCCCAGATCCAGACGGACCACATACAACAATTCTTTCACCTCTTTTAACTTCTAAATTGATATCCCTCAAAACGTGAAAATTGCCAAACCACTTATTCATATCAGAAATATGAATTGCTACCTCATCTGTAATAGCGACTTTGGTTTTATCTGACTTTATTATGTTTTTATCTTCTGACATGTAATTACCTATTAATTATCTGTTTTTAATTTTCTTTCCAAATATTGAGAGTACTGGGACATTCCAAAACAAAAAACGAAGAACATTAATCCTATCGCTATATAAAGCTCCCAATAAATGCCATTCCATTTTGAATCAGCTCTTATAGTGGACGCCAAACCTACCGGATCACGCAGACTAATTATTGACACAAGCGTAGTGTCCTTAAACAATCCTATAAAAGTATTAACTATGCCGGGTATCGAAATTTTTAAAGCCTGAGGCATAATTACTAATCGCTGTGATTGCCAGTATGTAAGCCCTAATGAAGCTGACGCCTCATGCTGACCCAAAGGAAGACCTGCTAGACCTCCCCTTATAACTTCAGCCATATAAGCAGCAGAAAACAGCGTAACCATAATTACTACCCTAAGCACAATATCAAAATTAGTGCCAGGAGGTAAAAAATAATTAAGCAAAACTGAAGCAACAAAAAGTAACGTGATTAGGGGTACTCCTCTAATAAACTCTATAAACCCCACACAAATCATCTTTATAACAGGAAGATTAGACTGCCTGCCAAGAGCGAGTAATATTCCTATAGGAAAAGATGCAACTATGCCCGAAACTCCGACGACTATGGACAAAGTGAAACCTCCCAGTTGTAGAGAGTCAACAAATGGTAGATTGATAGGTAATAAAAATGACAAAAATCTGACCAATAGACTTGAGAAAAAAAGATAAAATAGCACAGTCAATACAATAGAAGCCGACAGAGCCATGGAAGTTGTTTTCAAAAATTTAGAACTCAAAATTACGTAGGTCGCAAACCCAAATATCAGACCTATATAAACTATCGCTACTGACCAAAATGATCCTCCCCATAATAACCATATTGCCAAACCAGGATAAATAGCCGAAAACCAGAAAAACTTGAGGTATTTTGGCACAAGAATTGGAACGATTGATAGTAGTAAAAGTATAAATGTTAAGGTTGGGCGCCAATACTCTTCAGCTGGATATAAACCAAACAAAAGCTGTTTCCACCTGGCAGTCAGCACCGAAAAACATGCAACATTTGGATCCAAATCTAGACATTCTCTCAATGATTTTGTTTGCCAATGCCCGCCCCATGCCCATGGAATAAAATCGGCAAGAATTAGTATAATAAAGTAAAGAGAAAATAGGGTTAGAATCCCGTTAAACCAGCTTGAAAATAAGTTTTGCCTTACCCAGCGTATTATTCCCACTTCTGTCAATGGAGGCGGCGATGGCGGTATTCCTTTTTCTCTCACATACGCTATCTTCGTCATTCATCTACCCACAATTTGAAATGATCGGTTAAAATAATTAATGACCGATGAAATTAATAATGAAACTGAAAGATAGAATCCCATTAGAAGAAGCATTGACTCCAACTCTCTTCCTGTCTGGTTCAAAGTAATTCCTCCCAATGTACCCCTAACATCCATATAACCAACAGCTATTGCCAAAGACGAATTTTTTGTTAAATTTAGATATTGCGATATCATAGGTGGCACGATTACCCGAAGTGCCTGTGGTAAGATAATCAAATTCATTATCTTGTTTGGTCTAAGACCAAGAGCAGAAGCGGCCTCAGTTTGACCTTTAGAAATGGCTAAAATACCCGAACGAACTATTTCCGCAATAAACGCCGAAGTATAAAAAGCAAGAGCTAATGTAAGTGCTAAGAGCGAATTTCGTAAATGAAGACCATCCTTAAAATTAAACCCCTTAAGATAAGGATATCCAAAACTAATTGGCTTTCCAAACACAAAAAAAGCGATAATACAAGGAATTGCTATGATGCATATACTAATCCAAAATGTAGGGAACCCTTTACCGGTATCTTTTTTTACCTTCCTGGAATACCTTACAAAATAGAATGCTGATATTATTGACAAACTTAAGCAGATGAGTAACCAATATGCGCCTTCGCCCATAATCGGAATAGGTAAATAAGTTCCTCGATTGGTTATAGCAACACTATCAAATAACAACATTGACGCCTGGGGGTCATCGCCTTTAAAGGCTTTTGGTGCAGGTGTAAATTCCGTAAAAAGAGCAAAGATCATAACAATCCATAGAAGCACTGGAATGTTTCTAAATCCTTCTATGTAAATGGACATTAACTTCGCCACAATCCAATTTTTCGACAAGCGTAAAATTCCCGCAAGAACGCCAACAATAGTCGCTATAACGCATCCGAAAAACGCAACCACAAGTGTATTTAAAATTCCAACTAATGCGGCTCTGGCATGCGTACTATCATTCGTATATGATATCAATCGTTGGTTTATATCGTACCCAGCTCTCATACCTAGGAAATTAAAACTGACATCTTTACCCATCAATGCTAGGTTTTTCAGCGTATTATCAACTAACCAGAAAAAAACTGCCACAAAGATTATAAATGTAATAACTTGCAACGAAGTTCCCCGATACCGGGTATCACTGAGAAGCATCCCCCATCTGAATTTTTCTTTTGGAAAATTACTTGAGCTCATCTCGTCTGCCTAATCTATCGATTTTAGTAACATTTTATGAGTAACAGATAGAGAGGGCGCTATACACAACAGCGCCCTCTTAATATTCAGAATATTATCTAAAAGGAGGAGAATAAAGAATTCCACCTTTTGTCCATGAAGCATTGACGCCTCGCTCAATATTTATACCGCCCGTAGCTCCAAGGTTATTCTCAAAAATTTCTCCATAGTTACCACCTGCTTTGATTGCATTGTATAGAGCGTTCTTTGGCATTCCAACCATAGCCATCATATCGTCATCACCTGTACCCAAAAGCCTATGAACTTCTGCGTCTTTTGAATTCCCCCAGCTATCGATATTTGCCTGCGTAATGCCTTTTTCTTCAGCAATAACCAACGCATTTAGTACCCAGCGTCCGATGTCAGCCCAGTTATCATCCCCATGACGTACAAGAGGACCTAAAGGTTCTTTTGAGATGATTTCTGGCAAAACAAGATGAGCGTCAGGATTTTCTAGATTAACCCTAGTTCCATGTAATGCCGAAGCATCTGTTGTGTATGTATCACATGCTCCTGCAAGATATTGCTGTTGCGATTCTGCATTATCAGCTGTCGGAACTGGCTCATAGCTCATACCATTTTCTTTAAAGTAATCTGCGAGATTAAGCTCGGTAGTTGTTCCTACTTGAATACACACCGTTGCTCCGTCTAGTTCAAGAGTTGAGCTAACACCCAAATCTTTCTTTACCATAAAGCCTTGACCATCATAGTAATTTACTCCTAGAAACGTCTGCTTTAGATCTGTATCTCTGCTATAAGTCCATGTTGTATTTCTAGCCAAGATATCAACTTCGCCAGCTGCCAAGGCAGTAAATCTCACAGCGGATGTTAATGGCACGAACTTAACTGCCATTGGATCACCGAAGATCCCTGCTGCCAAGGCTCGACAGTAATCCACGTCAAACCCAACATTCTTGCCACTATCATCTACAGTAGCGAACCCCGGAGCTCCAGTCGAAACTCCACAATTGAGATTTCCTCTAGCCTTAACATCATCTAATGTTGCGGCGCTGGCCATTCCAGCGGTCAGACCAGCCGCTGCTAAAAAGCCCAAAATTAACGATTTTTTCATTTAACCCTCTTCCAGATGTTTTATCAACAAAATAAGTATACGTGACCTATTAAGTAGATTGCTTAGATCTTATTGATCAATGCCTTGTTTTAAAGGGATCACAACTCAGGTCAAGGATTCATTTTTTTAACAAAAAAAATACGAGCTTTAAAAATTCTAGAATAACTATATGTAGTCTTTTATTAATTAACCAAACAAAATATGGACTTATTTGGAAAAATAGGATCTCTGATTTTAAGCCAAAAGATTCAAAAAATTAAATGCTGTTTGAAATTCTGATAGCTTATTAGCTTTATTTTTTATTGATTCTTCATCTTCGCCCCACCTTTTTCTTTGCCAATCTTCATCTAAAAATGAAAGATCTAATCCAGATTCTGGCGAAATATGATTCCGGTGAACAGCAAAGGCAATTAATAACGATCCAGAAATAGTCACTAACTCATAAAACCCAGTCAACGAAAAAGTATCGTATGAATTAATTTGCCTAAAAAGTTTTTGTCGTTGAACAGGATCCTGCGATTGATAAGTAATACCTTGAGTCGTTTTTAAACTTATTCCTAATTCAATTTTAGCCCAAAATAAAATAGGATCCCAATGCCTTTGCTGTAGCAATACCAAATCTTTTGGCGACTCTGCCCGATAGCATACCAAATCGGTGTCGCCATAACTGAGAAGATCCAAGACAATAGCATCGAAGTTTTCTGTAACTTTGTCGATCGCAGAATTGACTAAACGCGAATATGGCATTGTTGAAGGTATAACACTATCCTTTTGCTCTTGCCATTCCTGCGCTACTTTATCAGCCAATTTTTGGGTAGGTAACAAAACTTTATTTTGTTTTGGTGTTCGTAAATAATTGTCATCAAGAAGAATTACAAACGAGGAACCGTGAGATTCAACCGATGTTTTAGCCCATGTTCTTCTTGTAACCCAACCTGTCATTATTTAATCTTTCAAAAGTTAAAGTAAGGCATTAATTCAAAGAATCTCGACCTCAAACATTAAATATAAAAATAATAAGCAATAAAATTATATTTTTCCTACTCGTGAATTTGGAAAGGATCCTTTGGAGCCCATTTTAAATCCCAATTAAAGGTATTCCAAGCAGTTACCATGTGGGTCGGTAAATCCGCCTCAAGAAAAATTAATTTCTTTGTTGTCGGATGCCGAAAAGATATTGATCGCGCATGCAAATGTAGTTTTCTACTAATTATGCCGCCTATTTGCGCGCCCCAACCTTCTCCATTATTTGTCTGTTCTAGAGTCCCATATTTTGTATCACCAATAATTGGGCAACCAATGGCGGCCATGTGTGATCGTAATTGGTGAGTTCTACCAGTAATTGGAGATAGACCTATCCAAGTTGCTCGTTGTGATACTTTTTCAATAACAACATAGTCGGTCACAGAGCGCTTAGCATCAGGATACTTTATTTCTTCATGTGGTAAAATTGAGACCATTTTTTTTAAACCCGATGCCAATTTCATTTTATTCAACGAAAAACGGATTGTTCCCACATCAGATTTTGGAACACCGGCAACCAACGCCCAATAAATTTTTCGAACAATCTTTGATTTAAAACTCTTTGTTAAAAACTCAGCCGTTCGTCGATCCTTAGCCAATATTAAGATACCTGACGTATCTTTATCTAATCGATGGACTAGCTTCGGTTTCTCCATACCTCCTGTCTTAAACACTTCACTCAAAGAATCGATATGTCTATCTTTTTGACCAGAACCTCCTTGAACAGCGAGCCCTGCAGGTTTATTAATTACTAAAAGACAATCATCCTCATAAATCACAGCTTGTTTAATCATAGTTACATCAGAATCAGAGAATGTTTTTTCTTTGAATATTACTTTAACATCAGGGAGAGGAGGAATTCTGACAATTTCACCTAAAACAAGCCTTTTAGATGGCTTTACTCGACCACTGTTGATACGTATTTCTCCTTTACGACATAATTTCTCAATCTTAGTTTGATTAAGCGAGGGAAATTGCCGTTTCAACCATCGATCTAATCTCTGATTTTGGTCCTCAGACAATATATTACGAAATTCAACCTGTGTCATTGTAAAATTAATTTTCCAAGAATCATAAACAAAATCAAACTTAATAACGACAGTAAAACTGTTAAAATAACATAGGAACAAGCAACGAGCAATTCACCCTTTTGAGCGAGAGTAATAGTATAAATTGAAAATGTAGAAAAAGTTGTAAAACCTCCCAATACTCCAACCAACAAACACGCTGTTAACTTACTCTGACCCTTTTCTAGTAATATTATTACTAATAATCCCATCAACCCAGAACCCAAAATATTTACAAGAAAAGTTCCAAATTGAAATGCTGTCTTTATCAAAGGATATGTGACGTGAATGAATCCATAACGCATCACAGCACCTATTACTCCTTCACAAGCTACTCGTATAAGTATTAATACAGAAATCACACTGTTCCTTTTTTCTAGAGTCCTAGGAAGACTTTAATTCTCGTAATTTATTAAAATAAGACAACTTTTTTACCAATTCTTGTTCTTGTCCACGGTCAATCGGTCGATAAAAATTTGCTTGCAAAAGTTCATCTGGTAAAAAATGCCGTCCAGAACATCCCTCATCAGTATCGTGATCATTCAAATACTTTTTAGCCTCACTAACGTCTTCATATGCATTCGTTATTAAGAGATGCTTGGGAGGTAAAAACTGCGATGTATTTCGGGCAGAGCTACAAGCTCTAGCATAGGCAGCGTATGCAGAATTTGATTTAGGTGACAACGCAAGATAAATTACCGCATGCGCCAAAACAATATCGCCCTCTGGGCTTCCTAGCTTTTCAAAGGATGACCATGCGTTTAAGCAAATTTGTTGAGCTTGCAAATCGGCCAAACCAACATCCTCATAAGATGTTCGTAAAATGCGCCTTAAAATATATTTGGGATTTTCTCCCGCATTCATCATCCTGGCTAACCAGTAGAGCGCGGCATCAGCATCAGAGCCTCTAATTGATTTTTGTAAAGCTGAAATACAATTGAAATGGTCAGATCCAGATTTAGAATAGTTGAGTGTTCTGTAAGCAAATAAAGATTCAATTTCTTCTTTTTCTAATTCTTTTTCCGATTGAAAAATTATCTCTACTAGATTTATTAGTCTTCTAGCATCGCCTTGTACCGAACTTAAAAGAAAATCTCTACCGTCCTTGGATGCTGGTAACGACTTCTTCATCTCCTCTTCTGATCTAACTAATATCTCTTCTAAATTAGTTTTGTTTAAGGCACCAAGCTTCAAAACAAAAAGACGTGAAAGTAAAGCGGAGTTTAGTTCAAAATTTGGATCTTCAGTAGTGGCGCCTATTAATCGAATGATTCCACCTTCAATATGAGGCAAAAGGCTATCCTGCTGTGTTTTGGTAAAACGATGAATTTCATCAATAAATAGAACTGTTCCTTTATTAAAAGCTATTCTATTACGAGCACCATCAAATATTTTTCTTAAATTTGAAACAGTTGCATCAATAGCACTTAATTCTATAAACGCGTGTTTGCTTTCAGCTGCGATTAACCTTGCAATTGATGTTTTTCCTACCCCAGGCGGACCCACCAGAATATATGAACCAAACTTGTTTTGTTTAATTGAACTTAAAAATAAACCTTCGCGGCCTAGAACTGTCTCTTGCCCAACCACTTCTTCTAACTTACGTGGTCTCAAACGTTCAGCTAACGGTTTGAGAACCTTATCATCAGACATTAGTAAATTTTCAAATAGGTCGCTCATTCTGCCTAATCTTTTTTACTTCCATGGTAAAACTAAAAAACAGTTAGAACAGTTTACAGCACAAAGGGGGAGCAATAAAGATTATTGCGCTGGTGCCGACGCTTCTTCTTCAGAAACACGTGCTTTATCCGAAGCACCTTTTGCAGCAACATCTCTATCAACTAGCTCAATAATTGCCATCGGAGCCATATCACCATAACGGTATCCTGCCTTAAGAACTCTAGAATAACCACCTTTTCTGTCCTTGTAGCGAGGACCCAAAACATCAAAAAGCTTTCGAACAGCATCATCTTGTCGAATTCTTGATCCTGCTATTCTTCTCGCATGAAGGTCACCTTTCTTACCCAACGTTATAATTTTGTCAATTATTCTCTTTAGCTCTTTAGCCTTGGAAACAGTTGTTTTTATCTGTTCATGCTCAATAATACTACACACCATGTTAGCAAACATAGCCTTACGATGTTCGTGTGTCCTATTTAATTTACGATATCCGTTTGCATGACGCATTTTACTTTCCTCTTCTACCCAGAAAAACATATTCTGACTTATTGGCTTATGTTAAATATGACTAATTGGTCGTCAACCAGAATAGATTAAACGCAGGCTTAGTAATGATCCTCATATTTTTTTGCTAATTCTTCAATATTATCAGGAGGCCAATCCATTACGTCCATTCCTAAATGCAGACCCATAACTGTCAAAACTTCTTTTATTTCGTTCAATGATTTTCGACCGAAGTTAGGCGTTCGTAGCATTTCAGCCTCTGTTTTCTGGATCAAATCGCCAATATATACTATATTGTCGTTCTTTAAACAATTTGCTGATCTTACTGAAAGTTCTAGCTCATCAACTTTTTTCAATAGCAACGGATTAAACTCTAAGTCATCTTCTTCATCTTCTCTGCTTGCCGCTTCAGGTTCATCAAAATTAACGAAGATCGAAAGCTGATCTTGTAAAATTCGAGCAGAGAATGCGAGAGCATCTTCAGCTGAGATAGAGCCGTCCGTTTCAATTTCCATTGTCAACTTGTCATAATCCAGCACTTGGCCTTCTCTCGTTGGTTCAACCTTATATGATACTTTTCTAATAGGGGAAAACAATGAGTCTACTGCGATGAGGCCAATTGGTGCATCTTCAGATCTATTTTTTTCGGCAGGCACATAACCTTTACCATTTTCAACAGTAAGCTCTATCGATAACGACGCCCCTTCATCAAGGTGACATATTATGTGTTCTTTATTTAAAATCTCGATACCATTTGTCTCTTCAATATCACCGGCTGTGACAACACCAGGACCCTTAGCAGTCACTGTTAACCGTTTAGGTCCCTCTACTTCCATTCCAACAGAAACGCCCTTAAAATTCAAAACAATGTCTGTTACGTCTTCTCTAACTCCTGCTACAGATGAGAATTCATGTAATACATTATCTATTTGAACGGCCGTAATTGCAGCACCCTGAAGAGAAGACAATAATATTCTTCTTAACGCATTACCGAGAGTGAGTCCAAAGCCACGCTCAAGTGGCTCAACTGTTATAGTAGCCATCCTAAGCGGATCGGCGCCTGGTTTTGCCTCAAGACCGCTTGGTCTAATTAATTCTTGCCAATTCTTGTGGATCATTTTTCCTCCATTCTTGTCACAAATCGGATCCAACTGATTTGCAACCCCCGAGGTTGATAATATTATTTAATTAATTTTAGACACTTGTTCTTGTTTTAAACCCTTCGACGCTTTGGTGGACGACAACCATTATGCGCCATTGGCGTTACATCTCTTATTGACGTAACTATTAATCCTAATGCTGATAATGCTCTCAATGCAGACTCTCTACCTGATCCGGGTCCCTGTACTTCCACTTCCAAGGTTTTCACCCCATGCTCTTGGGCTTTTCGAGCCGCATCTTCTGCGGCCATTTGAGCCGCATAAGGTGTCGATTTTCGGGAACCTTTGAATCCCATAGTCCCAGAAGAAGACCAAGCTATCGCATTTCCCTGTGCGTCTGAAATCAATATTTTTGTATTATTAAAACTGGAGTTAATGTGAGCTACCCCTGCAGAGATATTTTTGCGCTCTTTTTTCTTTAGTTTTGCTTTTTCTCGAGCCATTATTTACTCCTACTTCTTCTTACCGGCAATGGCTTTAGCAGGACCTTTTCTTGTTCTAGCATTCGTAGAGGTTCTTTGACCCCTAACCGGAAGACCCCTTCTATGTCTTAAACCTCTATAGCAGCCAAGATCCATCAATCGTTTTATATTCATTGACTTTTCTCTTCGCAGATCTCCTTCAACCATCACGTTTGAATCAATATGCTCTCTAATTTGCATTATCTCAGAGTCACTTATCTCATTAATGCGCTTAAATTCGTCGATACCTATTGCCTTGCATATTTCTTTCGATGCTGTGTTACCAATACCATGTATGTAGGTAAGTGCAACAATTACTCTTTTATTTGTAGGTAAATTTATTCCAGCTATTCGCGCCATCTATTCTCCATTTATTATTTGCGGTTCCGTAACTCCAGAACCTTTTTTCACAAACTTGGCTCAACAAACGTGAACAACCCGTTTTATAAAATATGTGCTAGTAGACCAGACATCAAGGAAACACTTATAGCTATCCTCTCGCCGACGTCAAGTTCAGAATCAACCTAAATTTCTAAAATTTTAAGAATATTTTTTTGCGTAGTACTTATATCTAATAAGCCATCAATAGATCTTAATAACCCCTTAGCATGGTAATACCCAATCAAAGGTGAAGTATCTCTATAATAGTTTACTAATCTAGTTCTAAAAGAAGTCTCATTATCATCAGCTCTTTGCATGAAACTATTTGTAGCTAAACAATTATCGCAAACATTGTGTGCTTTTGAAGGTTTACTATCTTTATGATATACTTCTCCGCACGTTTTACAGTTGTATCTGCCAATAACTCGCCGAACCAAAGCCTCATCGTCCACTTTCATTTCAATTACCACATCCAAGCTTTGTTTTTTTTTTCTCAAATAAATCTGAAAGTGAATCAGCTTGCGCTAGAGTTCGTGGAAAACCATCAAAAATAAATCCATTGCACGATACCTCAGTTTCAATTTTTTCGGCTATTAAACCAATAACAATTTCATCAGTAACCAAGTCTCCTTTTTCCATTACTCTTGCTACCAGCTGACCCATCTCACTTCCAGAAGTTTTAGCAGCTCTTAACATATCACCCGTAGAAAGCTGCATCAGTCTAAACTTTTCCTCGAGAAGTCTTGATTGCGTTCCTTTCCCAGCTCCAGGAGGACCAAGCAAAATTAAATTCATTTTCTTTGTCTCCCTTTCCTACGACTCTTACCTCCCAATCTAGATTTTTCAATCAGTCCTTCATATTGGTGAGCCAACAAATGCGACTGCACCTGCGTAATTGTATCCATAGTTACAGAAACAACAATCAGAAGTGACGTGCCTCCAAAGTAAAAAGGAATTGCGAACTGCGAACGAAGAACTTCCGGAAGCAAACACACCGAGGCAAGATAGGCGGAGCCTAAGACGAGTACTCTTATCACAACATATTCCAGATATTGCGCCGTACGTTCTCCAGGACGTATGCCAGGCACGAAACCACCTTGTTTCTTTAAGTTGTCAGCTACGTCATCAGTTTTAAATGAAACATTTAAAGTATAAAAATATGCAAAGAAAACTATCATACTGCCAAAAAAAACATAATATAGCAGTTGACCAGGTCCTAAATATGCCGAGATTAATCCAATAAAACCTGACTCATCATCCTTAGCGAACGTACTTATTGTTGTTGGAAGTAACAACAATGATGATGCAAAGATAGCTGGAATAACCCCAGATGGGTTTAGCTTTATTGGTAGGTTTGAGCTCTCACCACCAAACATTTTCATCCCAACTTGACGTTTTGGATATTGAATATGCACTTTCCGCAATGCCCTTTCTACAAACACCACAAACGCTATTACTAAAACAATCATCACGAGAACGCTTACAATGATTACTGGACTTAGAGCTCCAGATCTTCCCGACGCAAAAAACTGAGCCAAAGCACTTGGTAATTCAGCAATAATTCCCACGAAAATTATTAAAGATATTCCATTTCCAATCCCTCGAGCAGTTATTTGTTCACCAAGCCACATCAGAAACATGGTTCCACCAACTAAAGTTATTACGCATGACGCCCGAAAGAATAACCCCGGCTCTGAAGCTAAACCTTGACTTTCTATACCCGCAGCTATCCCATATGATTGGAAAAAAGCTAGAACAACTGTACCATATCTTGTGTACTGATTTATTTTTTTTCTACCTTGTTCTCCCTCTTTTTTCAACTGCTCCAGATATGGGACCATTGATGCCAATAATTGAATTATAATTGACGCAGTAATGTATGGCATTATACCAAGGGCAAATATCGCCATCCTACCCACAGCACCGCCAGTAAACATGTTGAGCATACCACCAATGCCTTGATTGGCTTGTTCAAAAAAAATCTTCAGCTGAGCTGCATCTATTCCAGGTACAGGTATGTAAGTGCCAATCCTGTAGACAATTAAAAGAGCTAAGGCGAAAAGTATTCTTTGCTGTAGTTCTTTAGCTTTTCCAAACGCACCCCAATTCATATTTGCTGCCATTTGTTCTGCAGAAGATGCCATTCATTTTCTCCTTTAAGCAAATTTAAAAATTATGATTGTCTTCACTCATGAAATTAGCTCAAATAATAAACTAAAACTACCTTCTTATAGTTACAATAGACCGCTTTGACGATCCGACCTAATTAAGAAGACAAAGTTACCGATCCCCCAGCAGATTCAACAGCTGTTGTGGCTGACTTCGAAGCACCAGTTACAATCAAATTTATTTTGGCGGATAATTTTCCCTTGGCTAAGATCCTTACCCCGTCAAATTTCTTATTTATTAAACCGCTTGATACTAAAGCGTCTTCAGTAACCGCAGCCCCAATATCAATCTTCTTAGCTTCAATAAACTTCTGCAAAAGTCCTAAATTTATTACCGCGTATCTTTTGGGCTTTGGAACATTAAATCCTCTTTTGGGAAGACGCATATAGATCGGCATCTGTCCACCCTCATAGCCTTTAATAGCAACACCCGATCTTGATTTTTGCCCTTTCAAGCCACGACCACCAGTTTTACCTGTGCCAGATCCTGGACCTCTGCCTACTCGTTTTCTAGATTTTACTGCACCTTTATTATCAGACAATTCATTGAGTTTCATTATTCTCTCCATAAACACCGAGCAACCTTAATCTACAATTGAATAATTTTAGACTATGCGTCACAATTTTCTTTTAGTACCGTTTTACTAGTTCTTATCTTCTAAAACTTTTACAAGATGCCTAACTTTGTTAATCATCCCTCTAACTTCAGGGGTATCGATCAGTTCGCGAGTTTTGTTCATCTTATTTAAACCAAGCCCAACCAGTGTAGCCTTTTGATCACGCGGCCGCCGTATTGGAGAGCCAACCTGCTTTATCAAAATCGTTTTATTCATATTCAACCCTCTTAGCTTTCAATCTTCTCTGCGTTCATGATTTCGATCGATTTGGGCATAAGCTCCGATAATTTCTTACCCCTCCGCTGAGCTACAAGCCTTGGACTTGTCTCTTTTACAAGACCATCTACAGTGGCCCTTATCATATTGTATGGGTTGGCGGATCCAGTAGATTTTGCGACAATATCCTGAATGCCTAACATCTCAAACACTGCCCGCATAGGACCCCCAGCGATTATTCCAGTGCCAGCTGGTGCTGTACGCAGAACGACTTTTCCTGCTCCATGACGTCCGTCCATATCATGGTGAAGTGTTCGACCCTCCCTTAACGGGACCCTTATTATCTTTCTTTTAGCTTGCTCAGTCGCTTTTCGAATAGCTTCAGGAACTTCTTTCGCTTTGCCTTTACCGTAACCTACTCTACCTTTTTGATCACCTACAACCACCAGAGCAGCGAAACCGAAACGCTTTCCACCTTTTACCGTCTTTGACACTCTGTTTATCGCCACCAATCGATCAGCAAACTCAGGGGTTTCTTCCCGATTCTTTCTATCTTTTCGATTATCGTCTCTAGCCATCTACCCAGCTCCTTTAAAATTTAAGACCGCCCTCACGAGCAGCCTCTGCTAAAGCCTTCACCTTTCCATGAAAAAGGAATCCGCCTCTGTCAAAATATACGTCCTTAACTCCTGCCACTTTCGCCCTTTCCGCGATAACTGCACCGATCTTTTGCGCAGCCTTTAGATTATTTCTTCCAACTAACTTTAATTTCTTTTCTAGAGTTGAGGCCGATGCCAAAGTAGTGCCTTTTACATCATCAATTAACTGTACGTATATATTTTTTGATGACCGATGGACGCTCAACCGTACCTTGTCTTTATTGACCTTTCTAAGCTTATTCCTAACGCGCAAGCGACGCTTTCTAAATAACCCAAGTCTATCAGTAGCCATTTCTTAAATCCTTATTTTTTCTTACCTTCTTTAGCAAAAATATATTCGCCTTTATACCTAATCCCTTTTCCCTTGTATGGTTCTGGTTTACGCCACGACCTTATATTCGCCGCAATCTGTCCAACGACCTGCTGGTCTATACCTTCAACCAATATCTCAGTAGGCTTTGCGCACGTGATCTTAACAGAAGTAGGAATTTGGAAATCAACGTCATGAGAATAACCTAAGGATAACTTGAGTACACTGCCTTGGATTGCCGCTCTATATCCTACCCCATTTATCTCAAGCTCTTTTTTAAATCCTTTAGTCACCCCGGTCACAAGATTTGCCACCTGAGTGCGACTCATACCCCACTGCTGTCTCGCTCTCTTGGATGCACCTCGAGGCTTAACTACAATTACTTTTTCATTTAAAACTATTGAAACATCATCCGTTGCTGTAAAGCTTCGTGTACCTTTTGGGCCCTTAACTTCTACACTCTGCCCATTTATCACGGCATCTACTTCGCTGGGAAGATTAATTGGTTGCTTTCCAATTCTTGACATTTTTTTCTCCTTAGAAAACAGTACAAAGTATTTCACCACCTACATTGGTAGCTCTGGCCTGACCGTCAGACATTACCCCTTTGGGTGTAGAAACAATGGCGATGCCTAACCCTTGACGCACTAACGGTATCTCCTTTGCTCCAACATAAACACGGCGACCTGGCGTCGACACACGTTTTAATTCCTTTATTACAGGAGCTCCATCAAAATACTTTAGGCTCACCTCGATAACTGCCTTTCCATCTTTTCCAATTACTGATTCATAACTTCGAATGTAACCTTCCGACTTAAGAACATCTAAAACCCATCCTCTGAGCTTTGACGCAGGCGTACTTACATTTGATTTTTTTCTCATTTGGGCGTTACGAATACGGGTCAACATATCGCCAACTGGATCATTCATCGACATTATATTTCCCCTTCCTCACCAACTTGATTTAACCATACCTGGAATTTCGCCTCTTGAGGCGAGATCCCTGAGAGCTATCCGTGACATTTTCAATTTTCTGTAAAAAGCTTTAGGCCTTCCTGTTACTAAACACCTACTGTGTAACCGAGTGGCTGAGGAATTTCTTGGTAGTTTCGCAAGCTTAAGCCTTGCTTTGAACCTTTCCTCAACTGAAAGACTCTCATCCTTAGCCATGTCTTTCAAATTAAGCCTTTTTTCCGCATATTTGGCAACCATTTTTTGCCTCCTGAGTTCTCTATTTACAAGCGCTACTTTTGCCATATAGTTTTCTCCTAACTTAATCAGTTTATGAAAGGCATATTAAAAAGTTTAAGTAATGATTTCGCTTCACCGTCAGACCGTGACGTCGTACATACAATAATGTCCATACCCCATATGGTATCTACCTTATCAAATTCTATCTCAGGAAACACTAAATGCTCTTTAAGTCCCATAGCATAATTTCCCCGTCCATCAAAACTCTTACCAGAAACTCCTCGAAAATCTCTAATTCGTGGCATTGCCACGTTTATCAATCTATCAAGGAATTCATACATTTTAGCTCGTCTCAAAGTAACTTTTACACCCAAGGGCATCCCGTCACGCACTTTAAAACCAGCTATCGATTTTCGGGCTTTATTTACTACAGGTTGTTGTCCTGCAATCGACATCATATCAGCCACTGCAGACTTTATTTTTTTACTATCCGCAACAGCTTCACCAACACCCATATTCAAAACAATTTTATCTAACCTAGGTATCATCATTTTATTTTTATAGCTGTACTCGCTGTTCATTGCCTCGCGAATTTCTTTGTCATATAACGACTGCAACCTTGGGACATACTTAGTCATTTATAGTCTCCCCTGATTTTTTTGCATACCTTACCTTCTTGCCTTCAACAAATTTGAAACCAACTCTAGTTGGACCTCCATCTTTCGGATCAACTAATGCCACGTTACTCAGATCTATTGGCATTTCCTTTGGTACTTTTCCACCCTGCGTATTTTGAGTTTGTTTTGTATGTCTGATTGCCGTATTAATTCCGGACACAAAAGCCTTCCTAGCCTTAGTAACTACCTTGGTAATCTCACCAGTTTTTGATTTGTCTTTTCCACTCAAGACTATAACTTTGTCACCTTTTCGAAGTTTAGAAGCCATTAAAGCACCTCCGGAGCTAGAGAAATTATTTTCATAAAGTTTTTAGCTCTAAGCTCACGCACCACGGGCCCAAATATTCTTGTTCCAATTGGCTCCCCTGTATTATTTAGAATAACAGCGGCATTATTATCAAATCTTATAGTAGTCCCATCATCTCTTCTAACTTCTTTCGCCGTTCGCACAACCACTGCTTTTCGGACATCACCCTTTTTAACTCTTCCACGGGGTATAGCTTCCTTAACGGAAACCACAATTATATCACCAACTGATGCTGTTCGACGCTTAGCGCCTCCCAATACTTTTATGCACTGCACTCTTCGAGCACCAGAGTTATCTGCCACATCCAAGTTTGTTTGCATTTGTATCATTTTATTCTCCCGACCTGCGGGGTCAAATCCCCGGGGTTTCGATTAATAGCCTTATTCGTTATTGTGGCCTACGACTCTGTTAGTACTTCCCAAGTTTTGGTTTTAGACTTTGGAGCACATTCTTGGATCTTTACAATATCTCCCACACCTACAACATTGTGTTCGTCATGAGCCCTATATTTCTTTGTCTTCCGAATAGTTTTCTTCATTATTGGGTGAGTAAATTTTCTCTCTACTTGTACTGTCACTGTTTGCTCATTGATATTGCTTGTAACTACCCCTTGAAGAATTCGCTTAGGCATTTATTAAAACTCCAACTATTCAGCCGCTTGAGCAGCTTTTTCTGTTATTACTGTGAACACTCTGGCTATACTTCGTCTTACGAAACGTACCCTAGCAGTATTCTCTAACTGACCAGACGCCTTTTGAAATCGAAGGTTAAAAGCTTCCTTCTTAAGCTTTCCGAGCTCCTCAACTAATTGATCTGTACTCTTATCTTTTAAGTCGCTGACTTTCATATTCTTAATTCCAAAACTCTTACCATTAATTTCGTTTATCAGATATTCTCTCCAAAGCTTTTTACTCAACGCACCGTTTACTTAACTCAAACTACCAATCTTCTCTTGTTATAAACCGGCACTTCACCGGTAGCTTCATTGCAGCTAACCTCAAAGCTTCCTTTGCCACATATTCTGCAACGCCGTCAACCTCAAACATCACCCTACCAGGTTTTACTTTTGCTACCCATCGATCAACAGATCCTTTTCCCTTGCCCATTCGCACCTCAATAGGTTTAGCTGTTACCGGAATATCTGGGAAAATTCTTATCCAAACCCGACCCTGTCGTTTCATATGTCTCGTCAACGCACGTCGAGCTGCCTCAATCTGTCTAGAAGTAATGCGCTCTGGTTCTATCGCTTTGAGACCATAATTACCAAAGTTAATTACGGATCCACCTTTAGCCAGACCGTGTATCCTTCCTTTAAACTGTTTACGAAATTTTGTTCGCTTCGGCTGCAGCATTCTGCCCCCCTACTTATCTATTACGAGGCTGTCTTGAGCCAGCGCTTTCTTGCATTTCATTAATACGCTTATCCCGACCTGCGGGATCATGTTCCATAATTTCACCTTTAAAAATCCAAACTTTGACCCCAATTATTCCAAACGCAGTAACACCTTCCGCTAACGCGTAATCTATATCTGCCCTTAACGTATGTCTAGGCACTCGTCCTTCTGCATACCATTCCGTCCGTGCTATTTCAGCTCCGCCGAGGCGACCAGCTATATCAACCCGAATTCCTAGAGCACCCATTCTCATTGCATTTTGCACAGATCTTTTCATGGCTCTACGAAAAGACACGCGACGCTCCATTTGCTGAGCTATACTCTCAGCTACCAATGCAGCATCAACCTCAGGTTTCCTTACTTCAACAATATTAAGATGCAACTCACTCCCAGTTAATCCAGCCAATGCCTTTCGAAGTGTCTCTATATCAGCGCCTTTTTTACCTATTATCACTCCAGGTCGCGCAGCGTGGACTGTTACTCGACACTTCTTGTGAGGACGCTCAATCACAGTTCTACTTATTCCTGCTTGGGAACAATTCTTCTTTACATAACTTCTTATCGCTATGTCTTCGTGTAATAAATCGCTGTACTCTCTACTCTTTGCAAACCATCTACTATCCCACGTGCGATTTATTTGAAGCCTAAGCCCAACTGGGTTTATTTTCTGTCCCATTTAAGAATTTTCCTCTTCTGATGGTACCTGACGAACCTTGATCGTTAACTCGCTAAAAGGTTTAAGAATCTTACCAAATCTTCCTCGTGCACGCGGTCGGCCCCGTTTTAAAACAATATTCTTTCCGACAAACGCGTCGGCTACTACTAATTCATCGACATCTAAACCATGGTTATTTTCTGCATTCGCAATAGCTGACTTAAGACATTTCTTAACATCGACGGCTATTCGTTTCTTTGAAAAAGTCAATTCATTCAGTGCCTTTTCAACAGGTTTATTTCTTATTAATTGTGCTACCAAATTAAGCTTTTGCCCACTGGTTCTAAGCATTTTACTCTTTGCCATGGCTTCGTTTTCACTTGCTCGTCTCTCGTTTTTCTGTTGTCCCATGATCATTTCCGTTTTGCTTTTTTATCGGCCGCGTGCCCAAAATATGTTCTAGTTGGGCTGAATTCTCCAAACTTCTGCCCAATCATTTCCTCGCTTACATTAACAGGAATATGTTTTCTACCGTTGTACACTCCGAAGGTTAAACCTACAAATTGTGGTAGAATTGTTGAGCGCCTCGACCAGATCTTAATAACATCGTGTCTACCCGACTCTTTCGCTGCCTCCGCTTTTTTTAAAACATACGCGTCCACAAAGGGACCTTTCCAAACAGAACGTGACATTTACTATCTACCCTTCTTTCTCGAGTGACGGGAACGTAAGATATATTTATCAGTTGAACTATTTGATCGCGTCCTTGCTCCCTTCGTAGGACGCCCCCATGGAGTGACTGGATGTCTACCGCCAGAAGTTCTTCCCTCTCCCCCACCATGCGGGTGATCTATTGGGTTCATTACAACTCCCCTAACCGAAGGTCTTTTACCTTTGTGACGATTTCGGCCGGCTTTACCTAAGTTTTGATTCGAATGATCCGAATTTGATACAGCTCCAATTGACGCCATACACTCTTGACGTATAAGCCTCAACTCTCCCGACGACAATTTAACCTGAGCATACCCTCCGTCACGACCAACGTACTGAGCATAAGCACCAGCTGACCGAGCTAACTGACCACCTTTTCCGGCCTTAAGCTCTATATTGTGAATAATAGTACCTATTGGCATACCCGTAAATGGCATTGCATTACCTGGTTTAATATCAGCTTTTTCGCTAGCTATAACCTTATCTCCTACAGACAGTCTCTGAGGGGCCAAAATATATGCTTGCGTTCCGTCGTCATATTTGAGCAAAGCAATAAATCCTGTCCGATTAGGATCATATTCAATTCGCTCTACAGAAGCACTAATATCGAATTTTGTTCTTTTAAAATCAACAATCCGATATAACCGCTTTGCTCCACCTCCCTTACGACGCATAGTAATCCTGCCGGCATTATTTCGGCCACCTTTTTTTGACAAACCCTCGGTTAAGCTCTTAATTGGCCGCCCTTTCCAAAGCTCTGATCGGTCAATTAATACTAATCCACGTTGACCTGGTGTCGTCGGCTTATATGACTTTAGTGCCATCTTATCATCTTCCGTTTAAATTAAATTTAGAGACCCGTACTTACATCTATTGTGTTGCCATCTTCTAGCATGACATAAGCTTTCTTAATATCTTTGCGCTTTCCTATTTTGCCTTTAAAGCGTTTTATCTTTCCTTTAGCAATTACAGTATTCACACCCTTCACTTTTACTTTAAACAGTTCCTCTACTGCTTTTTTAATCTCTGGCTTACTAGCGCCCATAGAGACCTCAAAAACAACAGCTCCGTTTTCCGAGGCGTTCGTCGCCTTTTCAGTTATTATTGGTCGCCTAAGTAAATCATAAAAGTCACTATCTACACTCATTTAAACCGCTCCTCCAATGCGTCCACCGCTGCGCGAGTCAATACCAATGTATTCTTTTTCAATATGTCATAAACGTTTATTCCAGCACACGGTAAAACATCTAAGCAAGCAATATTTTTTGCTGCCCGTAAAAAATTAACATCAAGATTAGGACCATCTACAATCAACGCTTTTCTCCAGCCAAAATTTGTTAAAAAGTTTGAAAGAACTTTAGTTTTACCCTTTGACAATTTTGCATTTTCGATTATTACCAAATCTCCAGTCGCCAACTTCGCGGACAGCGCATGCTTCAATCCAAGCGATCTGAACTTTTTTGTTAAGTTATGCTCATGACTCCGAGGTGTTGGGCCCTTGTAAACCCCTCCCTTTCGAAAGATTGGAGCACGTCGAGATCCGTGGCGTGCGCCTCCAGTACCTTTTTGCCTATAAATTTTCTTCGTCGAATAACTTACTTCAGACCGGGTAAGCACACTGTGAGTACCCTGTTGCTTTCGGGCCAACTGCCAACGCACAACCCTATGTAATATGTCTTTTCTTGGTTCCACTCCAAAGATCTTCTCAGACAAATCAATAGACCCAGCCTTACCAGAATCTAATTTTATGACATCAAGCTTCATTATTCATCACTCCCTATACTATCACCCTGAGGAGTATCAGATATCTCATTTGCCACCTTAACTTCTTTATTTGACCTAAGCGATCCCGGGAATGGCACCCCATCGATTATTGCTTTTTTGGTTGCATCTTTTATCGTAACCCAGCCACCTTTAGATCCAGGAACTGCTCCCTTGACCATTATTAAACCTCTATCAGAATCAGTCTTAACTATTTTTAGATTTTGCGTGGTCACCCTGACCATACCCATGTGGCCAGCCATCTTTTTTCCTTTAAAAACTTTCCCTGGCTCTTGACATTGACCAGTCGAGCCATGTGACCGATGTGAGATGGATACACCATGAGATGCTCTGAGTCCTGAAAAATTATGTCGTTTCATCGCTCCCGCGAATCCTTTTCCAATCGAAACCCCAGCAATGTCAACATATTGACCAGCCAGATAATGATCGGCTGTCAACTCCTCACCCACATCAATAAGATTTTCTTCACTCACTCTAAATTCAGCAAGTTTCTTCTTAGGTTCGACATTCGCAGCCGTGAAATGACCGCGTTGGGCCTTTGAAACATTTTTAACTTTTGTTGAACCCGCACCTAACTGAACAGCAGCATAGCCATCTTTCGTGATAGTTCGAGTTGACACAACCTGAACGTTATCCATGTGAAGGACGGTCACAGGGATTTGTCGCCCGTCTTCCATGAAAACTCTTGTCATACCAATCTTTTTAGCAATTACTCCAGAACGCATTATCCTGGTCTCCTTATAGTTTAATCTCAACATCAACCCCAGCTGCAAGATCTAGTTTCATCAATGCATCTACGGTTTGAGGCGTAGGATCGATTATATCTAATAATCTTTTGTGAGTTCGTATTTCAAACTGTTCACGGCTTTTTTTATCCACGTGAGGTCCACGCAAAACAGTAAACTTCTCAATTTTATTTGGCATTGGTATCGGTCCTCTAACCTGAGCACCAGTTCGCTTAGCTGTAGAAACTATCTCTTGGGTACTGGTGTCCAAGACACGATAATCAAACGCTTGCAACCTAATTCTTATATTTTGACTTTGCATTTTACTAGTCCCAAGGCATTAATATTAAAAGAGAGCAGCTAAGTACAACACTTAGCTACGTAGTTTATCTTGTGTTACTCTATAATCTTAGCAACAACTCCAGCACCGACGGTACGTCCACCTTCACGAATAGCAAAACGAAGTTTCTCCTCCATTGCGATCGGAGCAATCAACTGAACAGTAAACTTTAGATTATCACCAGGCATTACCATTTCTGTCCCGGAAGGAAGTTCGACCGTGCCCGTAACATCAGTAGTTCTGAAATAAAATTGAGGTCGATAATTTGCAAAGAATGGTGTATGTCTACCCCCTTCTTCTTTTGTCAAAACATAAGCCTCTGCTTCAAATTTTGTATGCGGAGTTACAGAACCAGGTTTTACTAAACACTGTCCACGTTCAACTCCTTCTCGCTCAACCCCTCTAAGTAAAGCACCAATATTATCACCG
>JAQWUC010000033.1 GCA_029242355.1 Paracoccaceae bacterium
TTAGAAGGTGCTGCACCCCCCCATTTTATACAAAATTTAGCAAAGCAAAAAAATGTTGACCTTTCAAAGATTTTTAATTCAGATGGTACATACAGATTTAATGATTTTATAGACTTTCTAAAAGTATATGAAATTGCTACCTCGGTTCTTCAAACACCAGATGATTTTTACAATCTTACTAAGTGTGTATTAGAGGAGTGCGCAAAAAACAATGTAGTCTACTTGGAGACTTCTGTCTCACCAGAGTTTTGTGGTAGTAATGATCTCGTAGCCTGGAAAGAGTATCTTTCTGCAATTAGCCAAGCTTCTGAACATTGTGAAGCTAGTTTTGGTATAGTTTCACGAGGTATAGCAACGTGTATAAGACATCTTGGTCCGGAGGTAGCTAAAGCGACGGCTAGATGTGCTGCTGAAACAAGTGGGAATTGGCTTGTCGGTTTTGGCATGGCTGGGGATGAATCCGTCGGTACTCCAAAAGATTATGCTTCTAGTTTTCAAATAGCAAATGAATCTGGCCTCAAATTAACTAGCCATGCAGGTGAATGGTGTGGAGCAGAATCTGTACGAGCCACAGTAAATGATTTAGATGTTCAAAGAATTGGCCATGGAGTGCAAGCGATTGATGATGACAATTTGGTTGAAACTCTCATAGAGAAAGAAATTGTACTTGAAATTTGTCCTGGGTCAAACGTCTTTCTTGGAGTTTTCCCAACCTTGTCATCTCATCCAGTAAAGAAGTTACATGATCTGGGGGTTAAGGTAACCATTTCAACGGATGATCCACCTTTTTTTCATACTTCAATGAATAAAGAATATAAAAGTCTTTCAAAAACTTTTGGTTGGACTCTGGATGACTTTCGAAACTTAAATCAGATTGCACTAGCTGCTGCATTTTGTGATGCTCAAACGAAAGCTAGGTTACTACAAAACTGGTAGCTACTTAAATTTGTTAAATTGAAAATCTACTGTTTAGCACTTTCAAAATCATTTTGAGCTGTTTTTAATTTGCTTTTGATTCCTACACTTTGCTGAACAGTATTTTACTTGGTCCCAAACTTTGAGCCACTTTTTTCGCCAAATGAAGGGGCGGTTACAAACAAGACAAAATTTTGTTGGCAAATCACTTTTTTTCACGCTGTAGTTTGACTTTCAATATTGAAGATGACGAACTATCTCATAGCCTTTTGCATTTTATTAGATTAAGAAACAACGAGTTTGTGCTAAAAACATAGTCTCAATTTGTGCCAGTGCAACATTGGCTTTAATTTAAATTTGGTTTATTCCTTACTCATCTCAAAAAGAGTTAACATAAATTTTCTAGAAAAAGAAGCCATCTTTATTAAGAGATACAAAATGCTTTATAAAAATAACCTTTATCGTGTGGGTATCGTGGATGCAGTTAATGTACCTGGGTTTGCACTTTTTTTTACTATGGTTGGATTCGCTGCTCTCGCGAAGGGTGCTGGATTTGACGTTTGGCTAGTCTCTGCAACAACACTGGCGGTCTGGGGTATGCCGGGTCAGGTTGCATTTGCAAGCTTATACGCGACTGGCGCTTCATTGACGATAATATTTCTGGCCGTTTCACTTGCGAACATGAGAATGATGTTAATGGTTATATCAGGTTATAATATACTTCAGTTGAATTTACACAATATTGCATTATGGAAGAAAGTACTTTTGATGCACATTATGGCCATTACGAGTTGGGCGCAAATTAGTTATATTAAGGATAAGTATCCACCAAATTTACTGTTGTCCTATTACATTGGTTTCTCAATTACAATTTACGCATTTGGCCTGAGCGGGACAATAGTAGGCTATTTTATAAATTATTTGGTAAATACCGAGATTTTACGTGCAATTACATTTATGACTCCACTTTATATTTTGCTTCTCGTCATTAACTCAAAAGATAAAATTAATCGTATTTCTGTAATGCTGGGCGGTACAATTGTACCTGTTATCTATCCCTTTTTATCTGAATGGAGTATTTTGCTAGGTGGCTTTCTAGGAGGTTCGATCGCTTTTGGATTTGGATTAGTAGAAAAAAAATGAATCTAGCTATTGAAATAAAACCTTGGCTTGGTGTCTTCTTAGCATTTTTTGCAACCTTTTTTTGGCGATGTTTAGGTTTAATTTTGGCCGAACGAATTTCTTCAACTGGATTATTAATGCGTTGGATAAATGCCGTGGCGTATTCGATGGTTGCAGGAGTTCTAATGCTTATACTGGTAAACCCAACTGGCATTCTCCTAACTTCTACCTTATTGTCTCGACTGGCAGGTCTTTTTTTTGGTATTTTGGCCATTTATTTTACAAAGAACATTCTTTTTTCTATTGCAATCGGCATTGGCTTTTTTGTTCTTCTTACCAGCCTTTGATTAAAAATGTGTTCGGCTGAGGTAACAACTGTTGTAAACAATGTCTATTCTTATTTAAATGAAGGTGTAATATAGTTTTAATGAATTGAGAAAGAAAATTTTAATTTAAATCTTTAGGAAATATAAATTGACAAATAAAACTTATTTTTATCCAACGGGAGGGCTGCCCACACAGAAAAATATCGCTTCCGATCGATCAGTTTTCAAAACTGCATATGCAGTGATTCCTCAAACTGTGATGAAAGATATAGTTGTTAGTTATTTTCCTTTCTGGGAACGAACCCGTGCTTGGGTTTTAGCAAGACCTATGTCTGGTTTCGCCGAAACGTTTTCTCAATCAATTGTTGAAATATTACCCAAAGGGGGTAGCGACAAACCAGAATTAGATTCTGGAGCTGAATGTGTGATTTTTGTTTTAGATGGGAAACTAGAACTTACAATAGTTGATAAAAACTATATTTTGCTCCCTGGTTCATATGCATTTATCCCGCCTAACAAACCTTGGACTATTTTTAATAAATCCAATGAACCTGCCCGAATCCAGTGGATTAGAAAAATATATAATGTTGTAGAGGGTTTAGAACTCCCTCAGCCTATTGTAGTAAATGAAAATGATTTAGAACCAATTGCAATGCCAGATACAAACGGAGTTTGGTCAACTACGCGCTTTGTGGATCCTTTTGATCTGAGGCATGATATGCATGTAAACATTGTTTCAATTAAACCAGGTGGGGTTATTCCTTTTATGGAGACTCACGTAATGGAACACGGTATTTATGTCTTGCAGGGAAAAGGAGTATACCATCTTAACGAGGATAGCGTTGAGGTGGAAGCTGGAGATTTTCTTTGGCTTAGGGCATTTTGTCCTCAGGCATGTTATGCTGGAGGACAGGAGACTTTTAGGTATTTGTTATATAAAGACGTAAATAGGCATATGCCTTTAAAAATAAAAGCTCTTTAAATCCTAAAATAACTTTTTCTTTATTTTTCTAAAGTTTTGGTTTTCGATCGGTGACATAACAGTATAAAATGTGGTGATATAGAATCATTTTATAGGGAGCTAAAATATGTCGAATGTGAAACGAAGACTAGCCACAATTCTTGCTACAGATTGTGTTGGCTTTAGTAAGCATATGACAGAAAATGAAGAGCTAACTCTTGAAAACTTAAAAGCCTGTAGATCAATAATAGATCCATTAATCGAAGAATATGGAGGAAAGATTTTTTATACTGCGGGTGACTCGGTAATTGCCGATTTTTCAAGTCCTGTCGAGTGTGTAAATGCTGCAATTAAATTCCAAAAAGCCATAGCGGATAGAAATGATACCCGTAATCCCGACTCCAAATTGATTTGGCGGGTTGGAGTTCATTTAGATGACGTCATTATTGAAGGCGATAACATATATGGTAATGGTGTTAACATAGCCGCGCGGTTGGAGGCGCAATGCGCTCCGGGTCAAATTTTGCTTTCGCGAGTTGTTCAAGAACAGGTTAATGAACGAATTAGTTTTACGATAGAAGCTGCGGGAACGAAGGCTTTGAAAAATATATCGGATTCATATGAAGTTTTTGGAATTGCAGCTTCAGGAGGCTCCGTCGTACATTCAGATAATTCACAATCTGTAAGTTCAAAAACAAAAGATTATAAACCCAAGATTGCAGTTCTTCCCTTTTCAAATATGAACAATGATGAAGATAGTGGGTTTTTAGTCGATGGAGTAGTTGAAGATTTAATTACAGAATTTTCGAGAGTAAAAGAGCTCGAAATAGTGTCGCGTCAATCATGCTTTGATTTTAAGGGTAGTGGTTTGGATGTGAAAACATTTTGTAAAAATTTTGATGTAGATTTTTCTGTTACTGGAAATATTCGTTCATCAGGAAAAAGAGTCAGACTTTCGATAGAACTTTCAGAAGTGGAATCTGGAAAAGCGATTTGGAGCAATAAATTTGACAAAGTACTTGATGATATATTTGATGTTCAGGACGAAATAGTCAGAAAAATTTCACATGCTCTTTTAGGTGAAATTGAGGTTTCAAGTTTACAAAGAGCAAATAGAAAACCAACTGAGAACTTGACGTCTTATGAGTATTTGCTCAAGGGAAAGGTTATGCATCATAAGGTAAAGAAAGAAGCACTTTTGGAGTCTATTGAACTATTTGACAAGGCTATTCAAGCTGACCCCAATAATGGCCAAGCGTACGCGTGGAAGGGCTGCGCGATAGGACAAGGTCTAGGAAGGGGATTCTTAGAAGGGGATATGAATCAACATTGGGCGACATGTGTTTCTAGCGTTCAAAAAGCGATGGAGATTAATGAAAATGATTTTGAATGTCATAGACTTTTTGGAGAGGTTAACTTAAGCCAACATGACTTTAGGGCAGCAGAGATGCATGCAAGAAAATGTTATGAGATGGTACCCAATGATCCTCGTGTTCTCTCAATTTATGGAGACGTCATGGTTCGTGTCGGTTCAGTTGATGATGGATTGGAAGCCCTAGAAAGAGCGCTTGAACTTGATCCAATTCCACAAGGAAAGACAAATTCTGATTCTCGAACTTCGGCAGTTCTTTTTGGTTATTTCATGGCTCGTGATAGCAACAAATGTCTTGAAATCATTGAAAAATTGCAAGATATGGATAGTAGATCATGGTTAATAACGGCTAAAATTTGTGATGATGAAGAAATTGAATACAAGGCGTTAAGTTGGTTTCAAGATGGTTTGTCCAAATTTAAGGATATCGACTGGAAGAATGAAATTGATCGATTTCACCTAAATAATACTGGAGCTCAAAAGGCTTTAGAGGATTTTTCCGAGACCAATTTTAAAAATTAATTTTTATAATGTTGAACTTCTATTCCGATATAACATTAGGGAAGAATAGTTGTTGATCATCAAGTTTAAAGTTCTTTATGGCTTCTTGGCCACGTGCTGATGTCAGCCAAGTAATTATTTTATTTGCTTCATTATATTTTGTTCTTGGGCAATGAGACGGGTTTACGGAAATTATTCCGTATTGATTAAAAAGATGGGTGTCTCCTTCAAAAAGAACTTGAAAATTTTGTTTATTTTTAAAACTGAGCCATGTCGCTCTATCTGTAAATACGTAGGCATTTAGTTCGACTCCAGCATTAAGTGTTGTTCCCATACCTGAACCAAGTTCTAAGTACCAATCACCGGAGAAATCGTGTGGTTTAATACCTGTAAGTTCCCATAGCTCTAGTTCCTTTATATTGGTTCCGGAGTCGTCTCCTCGAGAAGCAAATTTATGTTTATCAGTGGCAATTCGCTTGAGCGCGTTCTCAATAGTTTGGCTTGATTTTATTTGGCTCGGATCTTCTTTAGGGCCGACTATAATGAAATCGTTATACATTAGATTCTTACGATTTGAGCCAAAACCAGCTTGTACAAAAGCTCTCTCCCGGTTCTGTGCATGAACTATTAACAAGTCACCATTGCATTTTTCAGCATTCTTAATTGCAGCTCCAGTTCCGACAGCAACGACGTTTGCAGTTAATCCGGTTTCAGTTTTGATTAGAGGAAGTATATATTGGAAAAAACCAGAGTTTTTTGTTGAAGTAGTTGATTGGATTAATACGGCATTTTCAGCAAAGGCATTACCTGGGCTAATCAAAAAACTGAGAATCATCAAAAATATTTTTTTATCGATTATGATCTTCTTCCTTATTATATCATAGAATGAGCTCGCCTTCGAGATATGCGGCTGTCTCCTTATTTTGGGGTTTTTGGAAGAAAAGACTAGTGTTTGTATATTCTAGAATTTTCCCTTTATTTATAAATATAATGTCGTCTGCAATTCGTTTAGCCTGACCAATATCGTGAGTAATGAAAATAATTTTTACACCTGATTCCCTTACATTTTTAAGTATCTGCTCAATTAGATGAATAGAGGAAGGGTCAAGATTAGCAGTTGGTTCATCTAAAAAAAGAATATGGGGCTGTAAAATTAACGCTCTAGCAAGGGCTAATCTTTGCTTTTCTCCAGCAGAAAGAAGTTGAGCAGGGTAAGATTGGAATTTTTCTAGTGATAACAATTTAAGAATGTTTTTGCAGTAAGTTAGATCTATTCTTCCGCGTATAGAATTTACAAAAGTCATATTTGCTAAAACTGTTCTTTTTAATAATGTGGGTGTTTGAAAGACCATAGCTTGTTTCTTGCGAATTGATTTCTTTAAAGGATGCTTACCATAGTAGATCACGCCCTTTGTCGGAACTAATAACCCATGGAGCAATCTTACTAAAACACTTTTTCCTGAACCATTAGGACCCATAATAACGGTTATTCCTTTTGATTTTATTGTAAGGCTTGTCTCTGAAATGATTTGGTTACCATTTTTGTGGTAGGCAATATTATTAAGAGAGATAGGCAATAAAATTTTGGATGATTCATTAATGTTTTTAAACATAAGCTTTTCTTTTAGCAGAATTTTTGAAAAAGGCTGCCAGGAAATTTACTGACAAAGAAATAGTTAATAATATAATACCTAATGCGAGTGCTAAGGCTAAATTGCCTTTTGAGGTTTCCAAAGATATTGAGGTTGTCATAACTCGAGTTAAGTGATCGATATTACCTCCAACAATTATCACTGCCCCGACTTCTGATATGGCGCGGCCAAAGCCAGCTAAGACTACTGTGACAAGTGAATATCTGGCATCATATAGGTATGCCTTAATCGCCTTTTGGGGTGGCATCACTAATGAAGAAAAATACTCGCGGTAATCTTCTTGTAAATCTTCAATTATTTGGCATGTTAGCGATATTATTATTGGAGTGATCAAAATAACTTGGGCAACAATCATTGCAGTGGGAGTATATAATAGTTCTAACCAGCCAAGTGGACCACTTCTAGATAGGTAAAGATAGACAATTAAGCCTACCACCACTGGAGGGAGTGACATAAGAGCGTTACTAATGGCAATAATAGTTTTTCTAACTGGGAACCGAAGAACCGCCAAAGCTGATCCAAAAGGTAGACCCAAGATACAAGCAATCATTAGTGATATGAAATTTATTTTCATTGAGAGAAGTAAAATTTCAAATAGATCTTGATCAAACGAGATTATCAAATCTTTTGCATCATTTATTGATTCAAATAAAATTTCTTATCCTTTCTTTTTTTTCAAAAACTCACCTATGGCGTTATATTACGGTTTTAAAGCCTGAATATCTGAGTTATGATGAGTTCGTCTAATTTAATCTGACTGATGATTTTATGTCGAGGAAGACTCTATGGATAATTCAAAATATGCAATTGATCAAATGATATCAGCTAAAAGTATTGCTGCACGAGTTGAGGCTTTAGCCGAGGAAATAACAAAGTTTTTTAAAGATACCGAAAAACTTGTTGTAGTTGGGCTACTAAGAGGCTCATTTGTTTTTATTGCAGATCTCGCTCGTGAGATTGATTTACCTGTAGAAATTGACTTTTTAGAAGCGTCTTCATATGGCAATAAGATGGAGAGTTCAAGAGAGGTTCGAATTTTAAAAGACCTTAATGATGAAATATCTGGAAAGGACGTTCTGGTAGTTGAAGATATTGTGGATACGGGACATACACTTCATCATGTTCTGAATTTACTAAAATCGCGCAATCCAAACAGGATAGAGGCCTGCGCATTACTTGACAAACCTCTTAGGCGAGAGGTGGAAATTAAATCGCGATGGATTGGATTTGAAATTCCTGATGAGTTTGTTGTTGGATATGGAATCGATTATGCCCAAAGAGATAGAAACCTATCTTATATTGGTAAAGTAAGATTTTTGTAATAATATCATTAATTGAAACATAACTAATTCAAAAACTTCTTCACCACATGATGTATTATAAAATCTTACACAAATTTGTGTAAGGTCTTAATATCTAAAGTTCCTGATTTTTTTAAGACGCGAGCTCTTAGTTTGTGCATTTCGTATATCCACTTATCATATGATTTATTTTTAAAGTTCATAAACTGTCGTACCTCAGGATGAGGGAGTATTAAAAATTTTTTCTTTTGGATTTCTGGTACCGCTATTTCTGCTAATTGTGCCGCTGACATTATTTCAGTTCTAGGATCTCCTCGGTCTTCTTCATAACCTAGCATGTTTGTTGCTACGTACTGTGGGCATAAAACGGAAACATCAATACCATCGCTTTTGTGTGTAATAGCAAGAGATTCTGCAAAACCCATAGCAGCATGTTTGGTTGCAGAATAAGCAGCATCGCCAATCTGACTGAGTAAGGCTGCTGCCGATATGATCTGAACAAATTGGCCTCTTTGGTTTTTAATCATTTCGGGCAAGGTGGCACGTGCAGCATACACATGTGCCATTACATTGACTTCCCAACTAGAATTCCAGATCTCGTTTGATGCAGAGGCTGAATGAGCTCCTTCTCCTAAGCATATTCCGGCATTTGACACAAAAATATCTACTGTTCCAAATATCTTTTTGACGTTCCTAATTAAATTTTGAATTTGTTCTTCTTTTGTCACGTCGCATAGAAAGCCAACGCCATTAAGTGGCTTCGCTACAGAACTTGCCTTTTCTAAGGAAAGGTCCGCAATGACAACTCTAGCACCACATTTTGCAAATTTTTGCGCTAAATGTTTTCCGATACCGCTTGCGCCGCCTGTTATGATAATAATTTTATCTTTAAAACTTATAATTCCTGATGATGAATTTAATGACATGACTTCCCAAGTACTTTTAATCGCCAATAATTATATGGTAGCGGGGCAATAAACCCAGCTAGTAACATAAGTGGAAGAACCTTTATCGTGAGAATAGCACCACCTGTTACGGCTAAGTCAATGGAATTCATGGCTAATTCCATAGAAATCATAGATATGAGCGACATTTTAATAGCGGTATTAATTACGGCATTTAACGGCATTTGTCTACTTAGGATAAAAGTTTCTAGTAGAATAGATGTAATCAAACCATTTAAAATTGCAATTGCCATTATTAAGAGTGGGTTCCAGAATATTTCAAAAAATTGGAAAAAAGCTATTGTTCCAAAGTCACCGATGGAACACCCCAAAAGGCACCAGAGGGTGTTGTTTGAAGCCGTTTGCCAAGATATGCTTGCAAATCCAATTTATTTTTAGGGCGGACATCATTTCTTAAAGCCTTGTCGAAAAATTATATATTGGTTACAAATCATAGTTAGAGTTTCCACCAAGAGGAGAGTCAAGACATTGAAGAATATTGGTCAAGCAGCTAAAGAGGCTAGTCTTTCAGTTAAGGCAGTACGTTATTACCATTATATAAAATTAGTATCTACTAGTTTAATTTCAAGGGCGGGGTATCGCCAGTATGATGATGGTGCGATAGCTCGGGGGGCATTTATATCTAAAACGCGAAAATTCAGTTTTTCGATAAATGATTGTAGACATCTCATATCGCTTTATGAAAATAAAGAAAGACCAAGTAGAGAAGTAAAAAAGATAGCTTTAAGAAAGTTACAAGATATTGATCTTAGAATGACTGAATTAAAGAACTTACAATTGCGGCTGGGAAAACTAGCTGCAGCTTGCAAAGGCGATTATACCCCAAATTGTCCAATTATTGGATCTCTAGCGAATAAGTTATCAAAAAATCTTTCGGTTTAAAATGAAACTATATTCAAAAAAGAAAATTTCTAGGATTTCTGTAAAAAAAAAACTTAATGATAAGGTTTATAGGCAGATAGGGGCACTTTGTTATCGACTAGTTGGCAATAAACTTAGGATATTACTTATCACGTCGAGGAGATCTAAACGGTGGATAATGCCTAAAGGTTGGAAAATTGATAAAATGAGTAATAGAAAAAGCGTGGCTCTTGAAGCTTGGGAAGAAGCAGGAGTACAGGGAAGAGTTTCGAAAAGATCTATCGGTACATACTATTATCGAAAAAAAATTGATGTTGAAAATTTCTGCACCTGTGCAGTTAAAACTTTTGTTATTAAAGTGGAGGCAAGTAAGAAAAAGTTCCCCGAACAAGGACAAAGAAAGTTGAAGTGGGTTGATCCAGTTAAAGCAATAGAACTTGTAGCTGAACCAGAATTAAAAATTTTAATTAAAAAATTTTTAGATCAAATCAAAGTAGTAGACGACTGTTTGTCTCATTAAGCCATTAAAAGAATGAAAGTTTATATGATATGATTCAGGAATTTTCTCGTTTTGCAATCTATTATTTGCCTTCAGAATCAAATCTTCTGTCAAACTTTGCTTCTTCTTGGTTTGGTTGGAATCCTCATCTCGGTATGGAAGTTTCTTATCCAGTTTGGAAAAACCTAAATTTTAATATTGCGGAATTGACAAGTAAACCGGGTAAGTATGGCTTGCATGGTACATTAAAACCACCATTCCCACTTGCAAAACAAGAGAATTTTGAAGAACTTAGAGTGGCTATTTTAAAATTATCAAGATCCATAAAAAAGTTTAAGATACCTTCTATAACTTTAAGGGTTATAGATGGATTTATTGCGATAGTTCCCACAATTCGAAACGAGCGTATAGATTACTTAGCAGAAAAGTGCGTCAAAGAACTCGATGATTTTAGAGGACCTGAATCTCTCGAGAATATTAAAAAGAGGCGATCTGTTGGACTCACTGAAAGACAGGAGAACCATTTGCGAAGATGGGGGTATCCCTATGTTTTAGATGATTTTAACTTTCATATAACTATGACTGAAAAGTTAAGACCAGAGGTTTCGGAAAGGGTTTTTTTGGTTTTGGCCTCTAAGCTCGAATCAGTTTTAATGGCACCTTTATTAGTTGATAAAATTTTCTTATGTGGTGAGAGTGTTGAAAATGGGAAGTTTAAAGTTATTGAAAAGTTTTCGCTGATTGATTGATTGCTTTTATCAAGTTAATCAATCCCTCTTCGATTGATTTACTGTTGTCGACAGTGATAGCACCAGTTAGTTTTGTATCGACATTCCTGTTCACACGGCTAGCAATTTCTCCAGTAGTTTCACGGCCTCGGGTTATTAATCGCATTTTTAGTATTTCTGGTGGTGCTGTAATTATTATAATTTCTAGATTTGTATATTTTTGGGAAATTTCATTCAAAGCAAATCTTGAACAATTAAATATCACGTCTTTTCCTTTTGAAAGAAATTGATTTATGATTATTGGAATTCCATAACTCAGGTTATGGGCAGACCAATAAAAAGCAAGCTGGTTAGTGTCTATTAAATGCTGAAATTCTTTTTTGCTTACAGGAGTATATTTTTCGTCATTGGGAAAGCTTTGTCGTGTAATAAAGCGAGTTGGAAAGTGAGCTTTAATTTGACTTTGAAGTCCAGAAATTAAAGTATCTTTTCCAGATCCAGAGGGTCCAACTATAGCGATAAGTCTACCGTACATTTTTTTAGCATATCCTGTAAATTTAAATGTAATACGATATCATCTATTAATTAAAAGAAAACTAGGAAGACATGTTTACTCTTTGTTATGCCAAGTTTACACTCTTTGATTACATAAGTAACTCTAACATTTTTAAAAAAATTCTTTGTATTACTAGGTATAGATATCTTGATGAGTAGTTTTTTTCGTCTTACTAATGCGGAAGTTTTAATAGATGGTGAATTTCGAAAAGAACCATTTTCTTTTGAAAATGGTATTATTTCAAACAATTTTAAAACTGAAGTTGATTTGGAAGGGTTTTGGATTTTACCGGGTATAATCGATCTTCATGGTGACGGGTTTGAGCGTCATTTAAACCCCAGGCCGTCTGCTTCATTTCAAATGCAGCTTGGACTTAATAGCGCAGAAAGAGAGTTGTCGGTAAATGGTATAACAACGGCATATTTTGCTCAGGCATATTCTTGGGAAGGGGGGTATAAAAGTACTTCCTATGCTAAGGCTTTTTTAAAGTCACTGAAAGATTACCGGAAGAATTGTCTAACGGATATTAGAGCTCAATTAAGGTATGAGATTTTAATGCCTGAAGCCATAGATGAATTGATAAACCTTATCAAGTTATCCGGAATAGATTATCTTGCTTATAATAATCATATTCCTGTAGCTCAACAGCTTTGGAAAGACTTTCCTGAAAGAATTGAAGGTTGGGCTGCAAAATCAAATCGAACTGGATCTCAATTGATGCAAGTGGTTGATCAATTAGCTGAAAATGCGCCTAGTTTAAAAAAGAAATTGACTGCTTTAGCGGAGCAATTATCAAACCTTGGCATTAAAAGTGCTTCTCATGATGATCGTAATAAAGATGAAAGATCATATTATAATGGTTTAGGTGCAACAATCTGTGAATTTCCAACATCACTCGCTACAGCTCAACATGCAAGTAGTAATGGGAACCCAATTATTATGGGTGCACCTAATGTGGTTCGTGGGGGATCGCAATCAGGCAGCATTTCGGCGGTATCATTAATTGAGGCTGATTTATGTGATGCACTAGTGTCTGATTATTATTACCCAGCCTTATGTGGTTCTATGTGGAGCTTACATGATAACGAAATACTTAAATTTGAAAAAGCCTGGGGTCTTCTTTCATCAGGTCCAGCGAAGGCCCTAAGTTTAAAAAGCAAAGGTAAATTAGAATTAGGTTATGATGCAGATTTTATTATTATGGATCCTGAAAGAAGAGTTATCGAAGCAACTTTTTGCAAAGGTAAACCTACTTACTTAGGCGGAAAATTAGCAGGCTTAATTTTAGAAAAGATGGTAACTTAATCTACAGATAAGAAGTAAAAGTTATTATGAAAGGTAAATGGTGAATAATAAATTTCCAATAACTTGGATT
Source organism: Paracoccaceae bacterium (assembly GCA_029242355.1). GTDB lineage: Bacteria > Pseudomonadota > Alphaproteobacteria > Rhodobacterales > Rhodobacteraceae > JAYZEV01. The sequence continues at coordinate 13,135 of JAQWUC010000033.1, forward strand.
CCGCTTACCTATTTAGGGAAAACATATGTTGGTATATCTTGGTGCCCTGGAAAATTTTCAGAGAAACAGGGGTCTACTAAAAAACTATGGTCTGATTTAAAGAGCCTAAAAGAACAAAAAATCGATGTGATTATTAGTTTGGCATCCACGAAAGAGATAGAGAGTCTGGGTATAGCTGGTTTTAATGAAAATTTGCAGCGCTTTGGGTTTATTCATTATATGGAGGCAATCGAAGATTTTTCGGTTCCAGCCATTAATCGTACAAAAAGTGTTCGTGATTTGGTGGGAATAATTTTTAATCTCTTAACTGAAAATAAAAATGTTCTTATTCATTGCAACGCCGGATTAGGAAGATCTGGGATAATTGCTGCATTATTAATTAAATTTATTGGAGGTGGTGAAGATTCTGTTTCTTATTTAAGAAAATTTCGTCCAGGAGCTGTGGAGACTAAAGAACAGGAATCATTTGTCCGAAACTTTAATTTTTCTCAAGATAAATTTTCTTAAGCATGTATGGTTTGTTTACTTCGGCTTTTCTGCTATTAAATCTCTTACTCCCTTTATAATGGTGGAAACATTCTCAATAATAAACTCAGACTTTGTGGGTTCATTGGCATTGAATGGGATTGTAATATCGAACATTTCTTCTATTGAGAAAATAATTTCAACTAAGCTCAGAGAGTCTAAACCTAAATCGTCTGGGGTAGAATTAAGTGATATTTCATTTTCATCAATCAAAGCTTGTTGAGCAAGAATAGTAATAATTTTTTTTTCAATATCGTCACTCATAAATGATCCTTATACGAAACCTCTCTAATTAAATTTCAATTTATCAAAAAACTACCTCATTTTACAATAGAGGATAATATTTCTTCTGTTAACAATGTTCCACTAATAGCAGCGTTTAGCTTACTAAGATTGATGCTCAATGGTTGAAATTACTATTTTCTATAAGACGAGAAGCTAATGTTCCCCCAACGTCACGGCTTTTTTAAAAAAATGGAAATATCAAATCGACTTTTGATAAGCCGTTTCGCACAAGACAACTCGGCAATTCTAAGATCAATAATAATTACTTTTCTTGACAAATCTTTACTATCTTTGATCTAAATGGGAGGGTATTTCTATATTCACAACTTACTTTATAAACAAAGCCATAGAAAAACAATGTCTGACATGAAGCCATATCAAAATGCCGAAAAGCTACTTATCTGGTTAAGTTCAAAATTACAAGCGGATGAAAACAAACTTCTTGAACTTACACAATTTATTCAAGAACTAGACGATATAAATTACTCGTTTTTTCATCAGATAGATCAAATCACTAATCCGCCAGAGTTAGTATCAGCTTTAAAAAAAAACATATTTCTTAATTCATATGCTACTCAAATTGGAAGTCTTAATATTGATAATATTTTAGATTTTGATTGGAAGCATGTTTACCAGGAAGAAGATTCAAAAAACTCCTACATTAATGGTATGTTTGTGAGTAGGTTATTGGGTTTAGATGGTTACTACAGAAGTGATCGAATTGCTTTTGGCTTGATGCTACTTTTGCCAGGCGTTCTCTACCCATTACATACTCATCTTGTTCAAGAGTTTTATTATTGCTTGAGTGGGAAACTTGTTATTCAACATGACTTTGATGGACAAAGTTTTTCATTGGATGAAGGTCAAATCTCTGTAACTCCTGAGGGAAAACTCCACTCTTTGGAAGTTGTGGGAAAGAATCCAGTTTTGCTCATATATTCCTGGTTGGGTAACCTTCGCGCTCCTATACGGATTTGGGAGAAAACAAAATCTGATAAATGGGAAGGGTTTGTTTGGACACGACTGCCTGGCCAAAAATGGATAACTAGTGACAAGAAAGAGCTCTCAGATGAATGTTTTAAAAAATTATACTCTAAATATTCTCAAAATCTTAATATGTAGCTCTTCCACCGGATAAATCGAAAACGGCTCCAGTAGAAAAAGAGTTTTCTTCAGAACAAAGCCAAGCGATCATTGACGCCGCTTCAGTTACTTCTAGGAAACGACCTCGTGGGATCTTACTAAGCATGAAATCAATGTGTTCTTGTGACATTTGATCAAATATTCTTGTTTTTGCAGCCGCCGGTGTTACGCAGTTAATAGCGATGTTTAAGTCGGCATGTTCTTTTCCTAAGGATTTAGTAAGTGCGATTACGCCAGCTTTGGAAGTTGAATAAGGTGCTGCATTTGGGTTTCCTTCTTTTCCAGCTACGGACGCAATATTGACAATTCGCCCATAGTTATTCGCAACCATATACGGTATAGTAGCTCTACACATGTTGAATGTGCCATCTAAATTGATCTCTAAAATTTGCTTCCAATCGTTGAATTTGTAATCAATAACTTTCGCATTTGGTCCTGCAATGCCTGCACTATTTACTAAAATATCTATGCTACCCAAGGATTGGTGGATTTCCTTTAAATTACGTTCAACTAGGTCTGGTTTGGTAATATCTAAATTATGAAATGAAGACCTATCAGGCATTGCAGCCAGGGCAGTTTGAGCGAAAACTTCATCAATATCAACGATTACTACATGGGCGCCAGATTCATACATTCGGGTTGCAACTGACAGTCCTATGCCCTGTGCTCCACCAGTCACTAAAGCTATTTTGCCCGATAAGTCATACTTGTTCATATGGTTTCTCCAAAAATTTATTGGCGCTTGCTTTGAAATGTTATACCTTGGTTATAGAATTTCCAATGCAAAGTAAATCAATATGACTAGGATGAATTAATAAAATGAGTAAAATTATTAAAGTAGAGATTCATGAATTTTCTCATAAAGTAAAAAATTTAGGTTTGATTACAAACGCTAATACAATTGGTGCTGTCGGATTTTCAAAAGGAGAAGAGATAGAGTTAGAAAAATATGCTGTAGTGGTTGCAACTTCTGACGGCGTACGGGGTGAATATGTTACTCATTGGGGAGGAAATTCTGTTGCGTGTTCACAGACCAAGATGTTGGCACCTAAACTTTTAGATTATAGAGCGGATGAAAGAGAACGAATTTATGATGATTTCAAGCGTGAATTAAGACAATTTGATCATATGGGTCATGGTCCTATAGATATAGCGCTTTGGGATTGGGCAGGAAAAAAATTAAGTAGTTCTATAAGTTTATTGCTTGGTAGCTATCGATCTAAACTTCCTGCGTATGCGAGCACCTATCATGGTGATAGGAATGGAGGATTAGACTCAAAAGAAGCTTTTGCGGCCTTTGCGGAGGAATGTTTTGGCATTGGTTACAAGGCTTTTAAAATTCATGGGTGGCATGAAGGTAATGCAAAAGAGGAGGCTGACAATCTTCTTCATGTTGCAAAAAAAGTTGGTGATAAAATGACACTTATGATTGATCCTGCTTGCCAACTACGTACTTTTTCTGATGCGCTTTACGTTGGCCACGCATGCGACGATGCTGGTTATTTTTGGCTAGAGGACCCGTATCGGGATAGTGGAGTATCATCATTCGCCCATAAACGCTTAAGAGAAAATATAAAAACACCTATCCTTCAAACTGAGCATATTCGAGGACTTGAACCTAAAGCGGATTTTTTAATCGCTGGTGGAACTGATTTCCTTCGATCAGATCCTGAGTATGACATGGGTATCACCGGTTCAATGAAAATAGCTCATCTTGGAGAGTCTTTTGGAATGGACGTCGAAGTACATGCTTGTGGGCCAGCTCATCGACATGTGATGGGAGCAATGAGAAATTCCAATTTTTATGAAGTAGCTTTAGTTGGCCCTGATTGTCCTAATACTATGGCACCAGTTTATCAATGCGGTTATACTGATATGATTGATTGTATTGATAAAAATGGTTATGTTGATGTTCCTGCAGGCCCCGGACTTGGTGTGGTTTATGACTGGGATTTTATAAAGGCTAATACTAAGGCAGTAACAATATTTGATTGAGCTGTTATGCTTAGTCTTGGCCAAATGGGTTGTCGATGGATAGAGCTGGAGTTGTAAACCATTTTGGTCCACTTGATGTCATATAAATATGATCTTCTAATCGTACGCCAAACTCGCCATACATACAGATCATGGGCTCATTTGAAAAACACATACCCTCGGCAATATTGTCAGTGTTTCCTTTTACTATATATGGATGTTCATGAATATCTAGACCAAGACCGTGGCCTGCTCTGTGAGGAAGACCTGGAGTTTTATATCCGGGCCCCAATCCAAATTTTTCCAAGTAATTTCGCGCTGCGCTGTCAAGATTTTCGCAAGGAGCTCCAATTTGAGCGGCTTCAAATAGGGCATTTTGAGCTCCTCGCTCCACCTCCCAAATTTTACGTTGTTTTTGTGTTGGTTTTCCAAATACATACGTTCGTGTTATGTCAGAATAATAACCGCCAACAGTTGCTCCCATATCGAGCAATACAATATCACCTTCTTGAAGTGATTGGGAGTAGGAGACCCCATGAGGATAAGCGCTGGCCTCTCCAAATAAAACAATATTAAATGCTGGTGGTGTGTCAGATCCAAGCTTTTTGTGCGCGGTTGAAACAAAATTTTGGACTTCGCCAGTAGTTATCCCCGGATATAAAATTCTTGCAGTGCGCCTTTGTACCTCCAGAGCTACATTCATTGCAGTTTGTATAAGTTTTATCTCATTTTGACTCTTAATTTCGCGACAATTTTTTGTGATTACTTGGGCATTAACGAATTTATGCGTTTTATTAGCTTTTTGTAGTGCATCAAAAATAAAAAAAGGAGTATTTTCGTCTATTGCTATTGTTCCTTTAGAAATTTCAAGATGGGAAAAACATTTCATAGTTATAATTGCAGGATCTTCATCTTCTTCCCATGTAAAAATTTCCCCAGAAATCGTTATCAAAGTTTTTGTTTTTTGTTTTTCAAATGTCGGTGTAATGTAGATTATGTCTCCCAATTTATTAATTATTGCAGCATGAAGGCGCTCAGAGAGACATATATCTAAGTTAACAAAATAGCGAAGGTTTGTGGAACAACTTAAGAAAATAGCATCCACATTATATTTTTTCATTAGGTTGGTTGCTTTTTTAATACGCTCATAATATTCAGACTTGGGAATAGCTTTTACATTTTTTGATAAGACCTGCATGGAGCGCAATTCTTTTTCAATCGTTGATCCACCTACACCTAATGTCATTTTGAAATCCCTTGATTTTTAAATTTTCTGTTTAAATCTACGAAATTGTTCTAGTACAAGTCATTATAATTTTTAAGCATAATGACATCGATTCTCAATTCTCACCAATAATAGTATTGACGGATCGTTAAAATTTTTATGGTTCCTTAAAAAAGAACTAAAGTTAAGTGGTAATTTCTTTTTAATTAAAAATAGGGAAACAAGAGCAATTGGATTTTTTTAAATGAGTTTAGTTACCTTTGTTGCAGTTATTGGAGCAGCTCTACTTCATGCCTCATGGAATACTTTACTTAAAAGTGGACATGATAAAGTTTTGAGTATGGCTGGCATTGTAGTCGGACACATTCCTTTTGGTATCGCGGCGCTTTTTTTTGTTCCATTTCCATCAACTCAGAGTCTTCCTTACCTTGGTGCCAGTATTGTTCTCCATGCAGGGTATCAATTTTTTTTATTAAAATCTTATCAAATTGGCGATCTTACACAGGTTTATCCCTTGGCTCGTGGTTCAGCCCCAATCTTGGTCACAGTCTTTTCAGTGGTCGTACTTGGAGTGAAGTTGGAATCATTACAGTTGTTGGCTGTTTTGGTAATCACTACTGGAATTATTAGTTTAGCTTTAGCTCGTCGTGACGACGGTCAATTTAATTTTAAAGCCAATAAGTTTGCATTGATTACTGGTCTTTTTATTGCTTCTTATTCAATGGTTGATGGATTGGGTGCTCGTGTTTCAGAAAATTCGTGGGGATTCTATAGCTGTTTGACAATTGGTAATGGTATAGTTGTGATATGCTATCTCGTATTAACAAAACCGGTCACGCTTGTTGATTTGGCCTCTAAAGGACGTAAAGTTTTTGTAATTGGCGGAGGGGCATCTTTCCTAGCATATGGAATCGTTACATGGGCATTTACTCAAGCGCCTATTGCTCTCGTAATGGCATTAAGAGAAACAAGTATTATTTTCGCTCTGTTGATGGGAGTCTTTTTTTTGAAGGAACGCTTAAGTTTTATTAAAGTATGCTCTACTTTCTTAACATTATTTGGCGCTATGTTGTTACGGTTTACTAAAAACTAACGACGATCCTTTTTTCTTAATGTTCCTTAAGTTAAAAGTGATTGGGTCTTAACAATAATAGTAGAGTGCAATGTGCAGTTTATGATAACATGCAGGTAATTGAATTTATGTTTGGAGGTACCATGAAGCAGGTAGAAATATTTGACGCTACCTTGTGTGCTCTGGGGGAGGGTCCAATTTGGCATCCGTTGAGAAAAAGTTTGATTTGGTTCGATATAATGGGAAAACAATTATTAGAGCGTGATATTTACTCTTCCCAAGCAAAAAAATTAAATTTTGACGATTATGTCTCTGCAGCCGGTTGGATTAATGAAAATGAATTGCTTATGGCTACTTCAAGTGCTTTGGTGAAGATAAATATTGACACAGGTGACATGGTAAAGATCGTTAATTTGGAAGAACAAAATAACCTAACACGATGTAACGATGGTAGAACTGATCCATATGGAGGCTTTTGGATTGGTACAATGGGAATAAAAATGGAGCAAAAGTTAGGTACAATTTATCGTTATTATAAAGGAGAACTTCGGAAACTGTTCACTCCTATTTCTATTCCGAATTCAATTTGTTTCTCGCCGTGCGGAAAAATCGGGTATTTCACAGATACAGTTCCTGGTTTAATCTTACGTGTAGAGCTCGATTCTGCAGGTTGGCCAAAATCAAAACCAGAAGTTGTTCTTGATTGTCGAAAGGATGGTTTGAATCCCGATGGTTCAGTAGTGGATCAGGATGGGTGTATTTGGAACGCTCAGTGGGGTGCTTCGCGGGTTGCTCGTTATTCTCCTAATGGGGAGTTATTAACTACTTTGGAGTTTGATGTTCCTCAGACTAGTTGTCCTGAATTTGGTGGTGACAATTTGTCAACGCTTTTTGTAACGAGTGCCAGTGTAGATTTATCAGAAAGTCAACTTCAGAAAGCTCCAATGTCTGGCGCCTTATTTTCGGTGAAAACAAATTATAAGGGCCAAAAGGCACACCAGATTTTACTCAGTTAACTATAATAAAAGCTACCCGCTGGTTATGTCCACGAATTGACCTTGAAAACCATTTAGATAACCAAAATTTTTATTCGTTGTTTTTGTTGAAAGAAGTGAGAAAATTTTGTTCTGATCGTCTATAAAAAGTTCTACCCTTGGAATGAATACTTTACCTTTTTTGTTTAGGTCTCTTTTGAACGTTGTAATTTGATCTGAAGGAATTCCCATGTTTTTAAGTAAATCAGGAAAATAGACTTCCGTAGTTTTATTTAAATAAGGAAAGAATCTTTTAAAGTTATTGTTAACGCGTACAACCCGAAGATTTTCATCTGCAAAATAGGCGGCAGTTATAGCATTTTCAAAATTAAAGAAACTTAATTCCACAATTTTCTTCTCATTTATAAATTCTTGTACATTATTTATAATACTTTGAAGTTTTCCAGTGATCGCGCCCCAAGTAGTTACGCAGTAGGGAACACAATATGTCAGAGCAACTTTTAGTGGGTGGGGGTAATTGCCGACCAATATATCATCGCCATGGTTAATGCTCGTTAGAATAGTTCCAACTACACAAGCTGTTAAGAATGCTTTGACTGGGGTTCCACCGCCAAACGCAAGTTCGACAAAGCTTTGATTTTTCTTATGAAATTCCATAAAGCGTTCTCTTCAGTCGTTTTGAAAGTCGGTGATTGACCTGACCATAGTTTTAAATTTCCTAAAAGGCTATCCTTTTTCTATGCTTGAATTTGATTGAAATTTATATATAGCGTACTGAGTTGAATTCATTATGCTATGGTGTTACGAATTGAAACCATTATGTTGCTAGAATTTTTTATATTTTCTTTGTGAGAGATTACTAATGGACAAAATATTTGGCTGAGTATTAAAAAATGCAGATAGAAGATTTCGTAAAAAAACAAACCATTCTTGATTTGAGTTTTTTTAATTTCTCGAACGCTGTGACAGCTGCTTACTTTGCATCAGAAGACTTAACGATCTTGAGGGCAAATAAAAATTTTGCCACCTTTTTTCCAATACTAGCAAACGTAGAAAATGTTTCCTTTTTAGATATTCTTGATCAATTAGGAGTCCCAAAAATCCAAATTGAAGAATTTAAAACGAGACTTAAAGAAAAAGGTCAAGTGATTATTCCGAAAGTAGAGATCACAATCGAGGAAACTACAAAAATTTATTCTCTTTTGTCAAAGGTCACAAAAAATTCAGATTTTCAGTATTTAAATGGGGTTCAAGGTCAATTTATTGACCGAACTTTAGAAAGTAAGCTAAAAGAGGAAAAGGAATTACTTCTTAATCAAAAGTTAAGGGATCAAGAAATAATTGAAGAAAAGAGTGCGCGCCTTGAAAGCATAGCAACACGATTAGCAAAATATTTATCACCACAGGTGTATAAAAGTATTTTTGATAGTGAAACTATTGACAAGGAATCGCATAACCGACGAAATTTAACCGTATTTTTTTCTGATATAGCTAGCTTTACAGATTTAAGTGACACGTTAGAACCCGAAAAACTTGCTAAAATAATTAATAATTATTTATCTGAGATGACGACTATTGCAATAGAGTGTGGTGGTACCATCGACAAATTTATTGGTGATGCCGTGATGGTATTTTTTGGGGATCCTGAATCACTCGGCGAAGAACAAGATGCGCTTAATTGCATTGAAATGGCCCTCCAGATGCAAAAAAGAATTAAAGAACTTAGAGCATATTACGAACGTCTTGGCGTACCAGGTGGTCTTGATGTGCGAATGGGTATTTCTACTGGATTTTGCACTGTGGGTAATTTTGGATCTGACCAACGGCTGGATTATACCGCTTTAGGAAGTCCAGTTAATTTAGCCGCTCGATTGCAGGGACTTTCTCCAAAAAATGAGATCTTAATAGAAGAGGCTACACTTCAATTAGTAAAGAGCAATGTAAAAACAGATTATTTCAATAAAATCACGCCAAAGGGGTTTTCAAGACCGATTGAAGTGCACCAAGTTGATGACTTTATTTCTGTACAACATAAAAAAAACCGTCAACAATTCTCGCACCGTGGAAGCCACGTTGATATAAATGTGTTTGATACATCCGATATCAATGCAGCTATAGAAGAGCTGAAGAAAGTGAAAATTGAGTTTGAGGCCCGTTTAAAAAAGAGAAACTAAAGGCCTGGTCTCTCTTAGGTTTCTAAAGCGTTAGAACAGTTGAACCTATAGTCTTACCAGCTTCAAGGTCTTTGTGCGCCTGAGCTATGTCTTTGAATTTGTATGTTTGTTCAATGGGTATCTTTAAATCTTTTGATACTACCTTTTTAAATAAGTCCGTTGACATGGTCTGGCAGCTTTCGTGAGTGGCTAAATGAGGTTTAAACAAGGTTGGACGTGTTAATTGCAAAGAGCCTTTGGCCATTAATAAGCCAATATCTACAGGAGGAACTTTACCTGAAGTATTACCAAATGAGATCATCATTCCTAAAGGTTTTAAACAGTTCAAAGACCCTTCAAAAGTATCTTTTCCGACAGCGTCCATTACAACAGAAACACCCTTATCATTGGTAATTTCCAAACATCGTTCAGTGAAGTTTTCCGTTTTGTAATTTATCATGTGGTTGGCCCCGTATTCTAAAGCCATTTTACATTTGTTGTTCGAGCCCGCCGTTCCAATTAGTATGATTCCCTCCGATCTAGCCCATTGACATGCCAGCAAACCTACCCCACCAGCAGCAGCATGGAATAGAACTGTATCACCTGCATTCAAGGGAGTGGTTTTATGAAACAGGTATTGAACAGTTAATCCTTTGAGCATCATTGCCGCACCCTCTTCAAAAGATATTTCATCTGGTAATTTACACACAAGTGTGGAAGGCATTACCCTAGCCTCAGCATAGGCACCGAGGGGCGTAGATGCATATGCTACTCGATCTCCAACTTTTAAGTGTTTGACTTTGTCTCCAACTTCAAGAATTATTCCAGATGCCTCCATACCAAGCCCGCTTGGTAGTGGAACAGGGTAGATACCTCGACGATGGTAAATATCAATAAAATTTAAACCGATAGCTTTATGTTGAACTACTATTTCTGAGTCTGAAGGTTTGCCTAGTGGCGTATCGTTAAATTTCATTACATTAACTTCTCCAGGCGAAGAGATACTAATGCTTTTTACCATTTGCTTACCCATTTAATATTCCTTTTTTACTTTAGCTTTTTATTAATTTGGTACTAATATTCACATTTTGCTAAAGGTAAATCATAAATAACATTTTTTATAGGGTAATCTTTCTTTCAAAAATAAACAATTTTATTGTAACGTTTTTCAGATTATAACTAACTATACGGAATCATTGGGATTAAACGTGAACTACAGAGATGCCAATCTAATCGTAAGTTAATTAAGGAATTTGATTTGAAATTCAATAGAGATATAAAAATTGCATCATCTATTTTAGCCTCAGATTTTGCAAATTTTGGTCAAGAATGTCAGGCAATTGAAGCCAACGGCTGTGACTGGGTACATGTGGATGTAATGGATGGACATTTTGTTCCAAACATAACCTTTGGACCTGAAACGTGTAAAGCTATTAGACCTCATATTAAAACTATTATGGATGTTCATTTGATGATTTCACCTGTTGATTGCTACATAGAAGCATTTGTTGAGTCGGGTGCGGACATTATTACCGCTCATATTGAAGCAGAACCTCACATACATAGAACAATTCAAGAAATCAAAGCTAATGGTGTTATGGCAGGAATTGCACTTAATCCGGGAACACCGGCGGAGAGTGTCAAAGAAATTATAGATTTAGTAGATTTAATATGCGTAATGACCGTGAACCCTGGGTTTGGAGGACAAAAGTTTATTTATTCACAGGTGAAAAAGATAAAAACATTGAGCGATATGATTGGAGATAGGCCAATACATATTGAAATTGATGGAGGAATAACCCCTGAAACTGCTCCACTTGTAGCTGAAGTTGGAGCTGATGTTTTGGTTGCTGGTTCTGCGGTTTTTAAAGGTGGATCTGTAGAAAACCCTATGGTTTATGGATCTAATATTAGTGCAATAAGAAATGCAGCGTCTGCTGCTCTAAGATAGGAGATAATATGGCCGCGATTCCACCGGTATGTGATTTTAATCAGAATGCAAAAACGTTTAAACTTAAAGGGGTTGATGGAAAAATCTATCAATTTGATGATATTAAAGGCTCGAACGGTGCCTTAGTAATGTTTCTATGTAATCACTGTCCCTATGTAATCGCGGTGTTGGATAGAATAGTACGAGATGCAAATGAATTAAGTGCATATGGAGTTGGAGTGGTTGCCATTTGTTCCAATGATTCGAAAACGCACCCTGATGATTCATACGAAAACATGCAAATTTTTTCTAAGAAAAATTGTTTCTCTTTTCCATACTTACACGATGACGATCAAGCCATTGCTAAAGCTTACGATGCTGTTTGTACGCCAGATTTTTTTGGTTACAATGCTGATGCTAAGTTGCAGTATAGAGGTCGATTAGATGCTTCCAGAAAGGAGGTAGGACCAGTAGATCTAAAAAGAGATCTTTTTGAAGCAATGGTTCAGATATCAAAAACTGGTATGGGCCCTTCTGATCAAGTGCCCTCCATGGGCTGCTCGATCAAATGGAGTCAATAAAGCCAAAATTTTCATTAATGCATTTTGCTTTAAATTTCTTTTGTTCGATTCACAATTTTGTTTAATAGTATGAATTTAAAAACTAAGATACAGAATTTTAGCTTTGCGCTCGAGTTCACATTAATTCGCTTAAATTAATAATAAATTTCAAAAAATTGGGACATGCGTCAAATGAATAAAAATATTATTCTGTTTTTGGGATTATTAATTGGATCTATTCAAATAGCTTGGTGTAAGCCGGATAGAATTATTTCTCTCTCTCCAACAGCTACTGAGATGCTTTTTGCCATAGGCGCAGGTGAAAAAGTGGTTGCGGTAGATAGTCATTCCAATTTTCCGAACGATGCACCTTTAACCAACCTTTCGGCTCTTGAACCAAATTTAGAGGCAATCGCTTTGTATAAACCCGATTTAGTCATTATCTCCTTTGATATTGGCAATTTAAAAGTTGGGTTAAATGCAGTTGGGATTGAAGTTCTTAAGTTACCAGCTGTTCCAACCGTAGAGGATGCGTTAAAGCAAATTTTGGAAATTGGCAATAAAACTGGAAATGAAGAAAGTGCCGAAAGATTGGTTTTGAAAATGCGAAGGCGAATAAATGAGATTGCCGTGGAAAGAGAAGGCAAACCAGAACTTTTAGTTTATCATGAGTTGGATGAGAATTATTATAGTCCGTCAAGGTGGAGCTTTCTTGGAAATATCTATGATATTCTAGGTTTTAAAAATATTGCAGATGAGGCTGATCCAAATAAAATTGGTTATCCTAAACTTTCAGTAGAATATATTTTGAGCTCTAACCCAGATATAATTGTTACAGGTGGTCTTGGAAATGATAGCCTGTTACAATTTGCTTCCAGGCCAGGATGGAATACGATTAATGCCGTTCAAAATAAAACCATAATAATGGTTGAGCCTGATATTTCAGGTCGTTGGGGTCCTAGGATAGTTGAGTTTTGTGAACAAATTGTTCAAAAATTGCGGATTGTTGGATATGATTAAGTTAGAGAGAACGGTCCGAGACAATGCGGTTTTTAAAGCCTTTAAGCTCTCTTTTTCCTTAAAGATAGCCACAATTTTATGTTTTGTTGCAGCAACTTTTTCTGCCTTGTTTATCGGAGTAACCCCACTTAGCCCAAGTTCAGTCTTAGTTGAAATTTTAAATATTCTTCCATTCTTGAATTTAAATAGCGACTTGTCTGAGTTAGAAGCTACTATTTTATGGCAGTGGAGACTTCCAAGGGTGTTCTTAGGATTTTTTGTTGGGGCATCATTGGCTGTGGCTGGTGCTGGATTTCAAGGCATTTTCAGAAATCCGTTAGCTGATCCTTTCCTATTAGGATCTGCTGCAGGTGCAGGCCTAGGAGCAACTTTTGTAATAATTTTAAATATAAATAGTTGGGTAATAAATTTTGATTTTGTACCTGTAGGTGCATTTTTGGGTGCCCTCGGCGCAACAATAATTGCAACTTTTATTGGGAGAATAGCCGGGAGTGCTCCCGCATCATTGTTACTAGCTGGAGTTGCCACAGCCTCATTTTTAACGGCGTGTCAAACTTACTTAATGCAGAGAAACTTAATGACTCTACAGGAAATATATGGCTGGTTAATTGGTCGAATATCTACGTCTGGATGGAGTGAAGTTTCGTTAATAGCTCCCTGTTCACTGGTGTGTTTTTTTATTCTTTTTTTACATAGAAAAGAGCTTGATTTACTTCGTCTTTCTGAGGAAGAAGCTGTTGCTTTGGGAGGTAATCCAAAGCGCACGCGCCGTCTTATAATTGTTACCTGTGCCCTGTTAACGGCTGTTGCAGTCTCAGTCTCTGGTTTGATAGCATTTGTTGGTATAATCGTTCCACATATTGTGAGGCTTTCTATGGGGTACAGTTATAGATTAATTATTCCATTCTCATTTCTCTTGGGAGGTTCTTTCTTGGTTTTTACGGATATTATCGCTAGGGTTGCAATAGCGCCTGCAGAACTTCCAATAGGAGTTATAACTGCATTTCTTGGAGCACCTTTCTTTGCTTTTATATTAATTTTGGCTCGAGGTAGATTATAGAGTGAAAAATTATGAATATTGAAATCGAAAATCTCTCATTAACTATCAGAAATTCTAATATTTTGAATCGAATAAGTGCTTCGGTTCCTTACGGTTCTGTTACTGCAGTTTTAGGAGCTAATGGGTCTGGAAAGTCATCATTTTTAAAGTGTTTGGCAGGTATAATTCCATATCAAGGTAAAATAAAAACACGGTTGGATAAATTTGGGAAGATATCGTATGTTCCTCAACGACCAGCAGTACCCATTGGCATGACATTGGCTGAATTTGTTCTATTAGGTAGGTTTGAATATACAAAATGGTATTTGTCTGAAACATCCTTAGATCGAGAAAAATGTGAAGAGGCAATTACCAGTCTTTCATTGTCTCAATTAGCCGGTAGGTTTGTTGAAACTTTGTCCGGAGGGGAACTTCAAAGAGCGGTTCTGGCCCGAGCTGTAGCACAAGAAGCGACTTTATTATTACTTGATGAACCAACGAGCGCCTTAGATATAGTTAACCAGATTGAAGTAATGTCTTATCTAGTTACTTTACAAAAAAGACATAAATTAACGATAATTATAGCTCTTCATGATCTAAATTTGGCATTAAATTATTCAGATAGGACTTTACTATTAAAAGATGGGGGTATGATTGGGTTTGGAAAGACCAGAAACATTATGAGCGCAGAAAAATTATCAGAGGTTTATAAAAGCCCAATTGAAATTAGGTCTCAAGAAGATGGAAATAAGACAATCTTTGTAAAATATAATCTATCATAAAAATGTACAAAATTTATATTGACCAACCAAAAATATTGCTGTTAGGGTGAAGCTATAGGGTTCTCGGTGTAATTTCCGGGATTAAAATGGGAATACGGTCCAAATTTTTAAGCCGTGGCTGCCCCCGCAACTGTAGACGGAGAGCTGCTCTCGAAAGCGCCACTGAATTTTCATAGTTTGGGAAGGCAAGAGAGATAGTTAAGACCCGTGAGCCAGGATACCTGCCTTATGATTTCACCCACTTGATGCGCGGGGAGCTCATTAAGGCGGCAGTCCGCAGAGGTGATTTTAAATCGCTAATTCTGCGGAGTAGTACTCCATAGAATGTGAATGAACAATTAATGGATTCATCCATGTAAAAAGGTAGTACAGATGTATAAGAACTTAAATATTATTATTATGGTTGGCTTCATGGCTATAGGATTTAACGTAAAAGCAGAGGAAATAGATTTAAGCGAAATATCTATCTCAGCTAATCGTGTTGCGACGCCCCTTGCCGATGTTGGATCATCAGTGACGGTATTATCACAAGAGGACATATCAACCTCTTCAGAGTCTTATGTAATTGATTTTATTTCAAAAGTGCCAGGAGTAAATGTCTCTCAAAATGGTCCCAAAGGATCTACTTCTGGTTTAACTTTACGTGGACTTGGTCTAAAATATGTAAAGGTTTTAGTAGACGGAATTGATATTGGAGATGTTTCTAGTATTCCAGTTATGGCAAATTTATCAGGCATAATGTTGAATTCAATTGAAAGAATTGAAATTCTTCAAGGAAGCCAGTCGGCACTTTATGGTAGTTCAGCAATAGGAGGAGTGATATCCTTAACGACAAAAAAAGTAGCTAAAGAGAATACATCAGTTTCCTTAGAAGGTGGAACATATGGAACCGTCTCTTTAAATCTTGAAAAAACGATTTCTTCGGAAAATTCAGACATCCTTGTATCTGGGAGTTATTTTTCAACAGAAGGCTTTTCTGCTAAAGTAAATGGAGTTGAGAATGACGGTTATTCAAGTTCAAGGATGTCGGTAACAGGCAATTATTATCTTTCAGATGAAAACTCCATTTCAATAAGTATGTTTAAACAAGAGGAGGATGGTGATCAGGATGGCTATGATCCGGTTTCTTTTGAATTTGTTGATAAGGACGATGAAGTATTTTCAAACGATAGTGTGGGCGTTGCTGCAGGCGTTGAGATGAACTCGGGTAATATAGTTCGGAACCTTAATTTTAATTTTTTTAATATAGATAGATTTTATACTGGTCCTTATAATTATCAAGGAACTAACCTTGAGGTCTCTTGGCAAGAGAAAAGAACGCTTGATAATGGATCGTTGATTTACGGATTGGTGGCAGATAACGAAAGAACGCTTATTGAAGAGGTAAGCAAAGAGATAAATCAATCGCATATTTTTAGTGAATACATTTTCAGTGATCAGGAAAGGTTTGGTTTTACTCTAAGTGGGCGTGCTTCTGGACATTCTGAATTTGGAGGAAGCTCTACTGCGCGGGTAAATGTTTCATATAAGCTTAATGGCAGAACAATTTTAAGAAGTTCGCTTGGATCAGGATATAGAGCGCCTTCTCTTTATGAACTTTTTGCTCCATATTATGGTAACAGTAATCTACAACCCGAAACTAGTGTAACTGCCGATTTTGGTGTGGAATTACCATTAGTTTACAAAAAGGGATCTCTTAGTGCGACTTTTTTTGAAACAACTATTTCTGATAGAATAGTCTATGATTATGATACTTTTGCTTATGGCCAAAGTACAGAGGTGGAAAAGATAGCGGGTTATGAAATAGGTTTTAATTATAAGCCAAATTTACGTTCTGAAGTCAATTTATCGTTTACCCATACTGTCGATGGGAATGGCAATAGGATCCAAAAAGTGCCTGAGAGCGATCTGACTCTTAGTGCTAACACAAAGTTATTGTCTGGACTAACTTTGAGTGGATCACTTCAGAGTGTTTCTGGGCTAGAGGATTTTGTTTCTCTTCCTGATTACAACATTGTTTCGGTAAGAGGATCGTATCCACTTACTGAAGAAATAGAAGTCTATATAAGAGGAGAAAATATTTTTGATACGCAGTATCAAACTGCAAGCGAATACGGGACCTCTGGTCAAGCCGTTTATACAGGCTTTAATGCTAAATTTTAATTTAGATCGATTGAAACTTCTTATTGATAGCAGGCTGCAAAGTGAGAAAAAGTAAAGAATTATCAGTCTTAATGTCATTAGCCCTCCATATAGGGGGCCTAAGTATTGCCTTTCATTTAAGTTCTAACTTGTATGAAGAAAAAAAAATATACACCCAAAACATACTAGTTTCTGTAGTCTCAGTTTCAGAATTTGATGCTCAAATTTATCATGATCCTAAACTGAAAATCCAAAAATATGAATTACCAAACGAGCTGAATTTTTCTGATTTGAATCACAATGATTTCAAATCTCACTATGTAATGGAAACTGACTCAGATTTTGTAAAGCTTGATAACTTTGAAATGCCTAAAAACTTTTCTAGAATACCTGGAGAAATTAAAGAAAAAGTGGCTTCTCTAGTCCGGAATTTAGTGAAAAATTCTGAAAATTTCTCTGATATGAGACCGCAAAATATAGGTAAATTAGAAGAAACAAAGATTATTGAAGGTGCTTCATTTATAAAGGACTTAACTTTGAAAAATGAGAGTAGTGACGTGCTGAATTTACCCTTCAATGACAAGTTATATTCACGGCGTGACACTATGTTTATTAAATCTGATACTACACTTGGTAATGTGGGTAAAGTTCATACTGCACCTTTAGTTAATTCAATTTAACACAGTAAATTTAAAAAATTGAATTCCAGATATTTTGAATTTGATGATTTGCCAGTTCTAGATGTTAAGTTTACTAAATTGTATAATGTTGCTACGCCAAAAATTTTTCAGGTTAAAAAGATTAGACATCTTCAAAATGCAATGAACCATATTCAGCACCGTGAGATTTTGAAAGAAAAAACTGCATTTCAGAGACAAAAGATGGATTTCTCTAATGTTTCTAAAATTTCGGAGCTTTTAAAGTTAACTAAGTTTAATACACAGTTTCTTGAGGCTCAAAACGATAACAGTTTAATTCCATTTCGAAAAAGTGTATCTCATAAGGATGAAGTCAAAGCAACTAATTTGACATCTATTCCTACGAATGCTGTCGAAGAACCTATTTCAACAAGTTGGGGATCTGCAATTGAGCGAATGGTTCTGAGCAATTTAGTATATCCGAAAAAGGCTCGAAATAAATTCTTGTCTGGCAAAGTGTTTTTAAAATTGGAAATTTTTTCGGATGGAACTATTGTCAACGTTCTTGTAAAACGTTCGTCTGGCCATAGTATTCTTGATATGGCGGCTAAGGCCGCGGTATTAAGATCACTTAAACTTCCAGCTGCGCCCGACGATTATCCAAATAAAAAATATATTTTTAATTTACCAGTAAAATTTAGTGTTTAGCTCTTTATTTGTGCTGAAGCATTCTCTGAAGAATTTTGTTTCCTAGGACGCCTTCGTGGAAAAATGCTGCACAAATATGAAAAAGAATAAGAGCCAAGAGAATTTTTGAAGAAAATGTATGAATAACTATGGAAATTTTCAGTCCAGAAAACCATCCGATGAGTCCACTTAAGGGCACCAATAATAAAAAAATAGAGAAGAAAATGTGATGCATTAGCGAGGAATTTTAGCTGAGTAGGAATTTGCGATGGTAATGGTGGGATTTTTATTATTAACCGTAAATAAAGACGAACGCACATCAAAAAGAGTATAAAAGATCCAATAATTACATGCATTATTGTCTTATTAGTTAGTTCAACTGGTCAATTTTCAGTTTTAAGAAAGATTTGATAAGTATGTTTTATATCATTATTTGTGGCTACGGTACTTTTGTTTAACATTTAAGTCCCACAAAACGTTTGATGAACGATTTCATTATCATTCGGTGGTTTGATCAAATCGTAAAAGTGAGCTTGTTCTTTAAAAGGAAATTCTAAAGCTTTTGTTAGTCTATGAAATTGTGTTAAATCTCCTTGTAGACCCTGAGAAATGCAGAGTTCGATTATGTGATTGCGAGGAATGATATAAGGATTATGATGATTCATTTGCTTGTTAATCGTGATTTTATTCTTATCGTTTAGTTTAAGACGGTTTTTCCAATCTTTAATCCAGTTCGTGAGTTCTGGATGTTTTGGATCTGAAAATAATGCGCACCAATTCTGTTCTTGATCTTTTTTTAGAAGGTTAGTTAAGTTTCTAAAAGTCAGTGTAAAGTCAGATCTTCCTATTTGCATGTTTTTAAGTAAGCTTTCAATTAATGCTTTGTCGGAAGCCTTTGGCTTTTTGATTCCAATTTTTTTCCCCATTACGTTTATCCAGAACTCGGTAAATAATGGAAGAAACAGTTCCAATATTTTTTCAGCTTTCTTGATGGCAGTCTTTTGGTTTTCATCAATTAAAGGCAAAAGAGTTTCTGCTAAGCGGCTAAGATTCCATATGGCAATATGAGGCTGGTTTGAAAACCGATATCTACCTTGTAAGTCAATTGAACTGTAAACTTTATCAATTTCGAAATGATCCATAAAAGCGCAAGGTCCAAAATCTATTGTCTCGCCCGATAGCGTCATATTATCAGTATTCATTACACCATGTATAAAACCAACTCCCATCCACTTTGCAATTAATAGTGCTTGGTTTCGCACTACTTTTTCCAAAAGTGTATGGTATTTATCTGAGTCGTTTTTGATATCTGGATAGTGACGGAGAATAACGTAATCGGCTAATTCTTTTACTTTATTAGTTTGACCTTTTCGAGAAAAGTATTCGAATGTTCCTATTCTTATATGACTTTTCGCCACTCTTGCCAATATCGCTCCTGGAACTTGAGTTTCTCTGATAATTGTTTCTCCAGTAAAGAGAGCTGCTAAGGCGCGTGTTGTTGGTATCCCAAAGTTGAACATAGCCTCAGAGACGATGTATTCGCGCAAAACAGGCCCTAATCCTGATCTTCCATCACCCATTCGAGAAAATGGTGTTTTGCCAGAACCTTTTAGTTGAATATCGCGCCGAACGCCATCTGTTCCAATAACTTCCCCAAGCAGGAGTGCTCGGCCATCGCCTAGTTGCGGAACAAAATTTCCAAACTGATGACCGGCGTAAACCTGAGCTAAGGGCTCTTGATTAGATAGAATTTTTTTTCCACCGAGAAAATCTACTCCATCTTTTTGCTGTAAATCCTTTGATGGAAGCCCTAAAAGATCGCTGAGTGGACTATTAAACTTAATTAATCTTAAATCAGGCATTCTTTCTGGATACATCTTTACGTAAAAGTCTTTCGGCAAAGATGAAAAAGAATTACTGAAAGGGACAGATAACTCGGGCTTCATTCAGTCACGATGGTGTTAATGTGATTTTTCATTTAAAGTTTTACGGAATTTATCAATGATTTCATCAATGTGGGATTTTTCTGATATAAACATTGGAGCTATAATACCAGTGTCGCCAGTAAATTTTACATGAAGGCCATTCCAAAACATATCTTTTTGCAGCTGTGTTCCTTGTTTCCCTGGAGCTTCGTTTTTATGAACCTCAACTCCTCCCATCATTCCAATTCCTCGAACATCTTTTACTAATGGATGATCAGCCAAGGAAAATAAGCAATCTTGAAAGTATGAAGTCATTTCGGCGGCTTGATCGAACAAAGCCTCTTCTTCATAAATTTTTAAAGTTGCTAAACCGGCTGCACATGAGGCTGGGTGACCAGAATACGTGTAACCATGGAAGAATTCTATTGCCCCTTCACTTGAGGTATCTGTGACTGCTTCATATATCTTATCCTTGACGCAGACTGCTCCCATTGGCATTGAACCGTTTGTAATTGCCTTTGCCATTGTCATTATATCAGGTGTAACGCCAAATTTATCTGATGCGAAATTTGTTCCCATTCGACCAAAACCAGTTATTACTTCGTCAAATACAAGTAGAATACCATTAGCATCACAAATTTCTCGCAACCTTTCAAGGTATCCTATAGGTGGTACGAGAGTGCCCGTAGAACCGGCAACAGGCTCAACAAAACATGCGGCGATTGTTTGTCCGCCGTAAGTCTGCACAAATCGTTCTAAGTCTTCTGCTAACTCTTTACCATTTTTTGGTTGCCCTTTTACGTTGATGTCCTCG
>JAQWUC010000034.1 GCA_029242355.1 Paracoccaceae bacterium
TCCCGTATTTTTTGCCATATCACTCTCCAAAAATCACAGCGCTTCTGCGCCTGAAATAATTTCAATAAGTTCATTTGTAATCGCCGCCTGACGCGACCGGTTATACTTAATAGTTAATTTATCAATCATATCGCCAGCATTCCTCGTTGCATTATCCATAGCAGACATTCTGGCGCCTTGCTCTGACGCTGCATTTTCTAACAGAGCTGTAAAAACTTGTGTTGTAATCGCTTGCGGCAAGAGTTCTTCAAGAATTTCATCTCGTTCTGGCTCATAGTCATAAGAACTTTCTGCAATCTCTGCATCATCGAAAGATGCTGGTATTAATCTCTGTTCGGTAGGATTTTGCACTAAAACTGATTGAAATCGAGAAAAAAACAACAATGCCGAGTCAAATTCCTCACTGTTAAAACCTAACAAAATATCTTTCGAGATATTTAAGGCCACACTATAAGACAGGGTCTTCACTGTTGACAGATCAAAATGATTAGAGAAATAAACGCCAAATTCTCTCGACAATTGCTCTCGACCCTTCTTTCCGATTGTATAAATTTTTACGTTATGCCCAGAAGATAATAACTCTGAAATTTTATTCTTCGCCATCTTAACGATCGATGAGTTAAATCCTCCACACAAACCTCTCTCTGAAGTCGCCACAATTATTAAATATGTTTTAATATCAGCTCTACCAGTAAGAAGCTTTGGAGAGTCTTCGCTTAAGGTCATTCCACCCGCTAAATTATTAACAACTGCATTCATTCTTTCGGCATAAGGTCTACCTGACTCAGCAGATTCCTGTGCTCTTCTCAATTTTGCTGCAGCAACCATTTGCATCGCCTTAGTGATTTTTCGTGTAGATTTCACACTTTCAATTCGATTTTTTAAATCTTTAAGGTTTGGCATTAAAACAATTCCTAATTATTTAACTCGAGCATAAATCATGAAAATTTTGTTGTAAAACTTTCTAGCTCTGATTTAATCTTATCCTCGAGTTCACCGTCCACTTTACGGTCATTAACGGTGAGATCTTCGAGCAATGTCTTACAGTTAGTTCTTAAGTGTTCCAAAAGTCCTGTCTCATATCTGTTAACCTGGTTAACTTCTATGCCATCGAGGAACCCATTTGTCCCAGCATAAATCACTATTACTTGTTCAGCATTAGTAAGAGGGGCGTATTGTGGCTGTTTCAACAATTCTGTCAGTCTTGCGCCTCTATTTAAAAGAGCTTGAGTAGAAGCATCAAGATCTGAACCAAACTGTGCAAACGCTGCCATCTCTCTGTAGGAAGCAAGTTCGAGTTTAACTGAACCAGCTACCGACTTCATTGCTTTAGTCTGTGCGGACGAGCCAACCCGAGAAACAGATAATCCAGTATTAACAGCAGGCCGTATGCCTTGATAAAATAGTTCAGTTTCAAGAAAAATTTGACCATCAGTTATTGATATGACGTTCGTAGGTATGAAAGCCGAAACATCTCCTCCTTGAGTTTCAATAATCGGTAAGGCTGTCAATGAACCAGCTCCCTTTTCATCATTTAATTTAGCTGATCGTTCCAATAAGCGCGAGTGTAAATAAAAAACATCCCCAGGGTAAGCTTCTCGGCCTGGAGGGCGTCGCAGCAGTAATGACATTTGGCGATAAGCTACAGCTTGTTTAGAGAGATCATCGTAAATAATCAAAGCATGTCGACCATTATCTCGAAAATACTCAGCCATAGATGTCGCCGAATAAGGCGCAAGAAATTGCATTGGTGCAGGTTCTGACGCAGTTGCAGCTACGATGATCGAATACTTTATAGCTCCAGTCTCCTCAAGTTTCTTAACTAGCTGTGCTACCGTAGATCGCTTTTGACCAATGGCCACGTATACGCAATATAATTTTTTTGACTCATCTTTACCGGCTACATCATTTGACGCTTTCTGATTTAAAATAGTATCCAGCGCTACAGCCGTCTTACCAGTCTGCCTATCACCAATTATCAGTTCTCTTTGACCTCGTCCTATAGGTATCAAAGAGTCTACCGATTTAATTCCTGTCGCCATAGGCTCATGCACTGATTTTCGTGGGATAATCCCTGGGGCCTTTACATCTGCAACCGATCGCTCTGTTGTTTTGATGGGACCTTTACCATCAATTGGATTACCTAAACCGTCCACAACTCTTCCCAACAACCCTTCTCCAACCGGAACGTCAACTATTGAGTTTGTTCGTTTGACTAAATCCCCTTCTTTTATATCACGATCCGACCCAAAGATAACAACACCCACATTGTCGACCTCAAGATTTAATGCCATACCCCTAATATTACCTGGAAACTCGACCATTTCGCCAGCTTGAACATTATCTAATCCATAAACGCGGGCAATACCGTCTCCTACTGACAGGACCCTACCCACTTCCGATACTTCAGCTTCCTCACCAAAATTTTTTATTTGGTCTTTAAGTATTGCTGATATCTCTGATGCTTGAATGCTCATCAGTTTACCTCTTTCATTGTAGTTTGTAATTTAACTAATTTAGATTTGATTGTTGTATCTATCATTCTGGATCCTAATTTCACGATCAGACCTCCTATAAGAGACTTATCAACCTGCACATTTACTTTTGCTTTTTTGTTCAAAACTTTACTCACTGTTTTTTCTAATTCAACTATTTGAGGCTGAGTCAAAGCCCTCGCGGAAATTACTTCTACGCTCATTTCACCACGTTGGTTTTCGAGTAATATTCGAATTTCGTTTATAAATTCTGATAAAATAAAAAGACGCCCTTTGCGTGCCAATAGGCACAAACTATTCTTAGTATGCTCAAGCACTTTTATCTTTACCGCCAAAGCATTAATCACTAATTCTTGTTGCTCTCGCCTATAAATTGGAGACTTTATAAACGAAAAGAAATCTTTGCTTTCCCTGATTAATTCGAAAAGAGATTTCACATCTTTTTGTAAAGACTTCAGTTGATTCTCCTCTTCACATAATGTGAACAGTGCTGCCGCATAGCGACCCGCAACGCCTGAAGTTACTGACTTTGATTCTGACACAAACCAACCTTCCAACTATATTCTTAGCTTACGAGCAGCTTAAATGGAACAATTCAACGACTTTCAATTGACGAGTGCATATCAGAGGGCTTCGTCACATGCAAGATCTGCTTTCAATAAATTTGATTGAAGAGTCACTTTTAGAAAACAAAATCGCAAACATTATTACGCACATGTGTCAATAGTTTGTTGATCTATTAAAAGTAAGTTTTTGATGCGGGCTTTGGATCACTCAATTCTTCCAAAACATTTAATGGCCCCGAGACGGCGAGACCCAATGGAGGCAAATTTAAAGCGTAAATTTGCTTACTTGCTTCCAGCAAAATAACCCCTCCCCCAAAACGGGGATAAAATCGGTCTCCTAAGTTTTCTAAAAACTTTGTTATTCGCAAAAGATACAGGTTTTCAAAAGGTGGGGCGTAAAGCGCAGTTAGATATTGTTCAATTTTAAAGCGGTTTAATTTTAATTGATTTTTTAGTTGTCTAACAGAATACGGTCGTCCCTGTCCAAATGGAGTTGCTTCACTTCGTGCCCACCAACCACGCCGATTTGGAACAACAAAAATAACTTTACCCGAGGGCGCTAAAACTCTCCATATTTCTTGAAATAGATCTTTTAACTTTTCTGAGGTTTCCAATCCATGCAAGACTACTAACCTATCAATCGAACCTGTCGCTATTGGCCAACTGGTTTCTTCCGCAAGTACACTGCAATTTTTTTCTTTGGAAGGCCATGATATAACTCCTTGCTGCCCAGGCATTAAGCACAAAATTTGTTGAGAAGGGTTTCTAAAAAGGGAAAGAATTGGAGGTGAAAACCCATAACCAGCTATTTGTCCTCCAAGCGAAGACCCCCATAGCTTTTTAACCGAATCCTGAAGTCTCTTTTTTGTAAACCGACCAAGAGGTGACTCAGTGTAAAAATTATTTAGATTTTTAACATCTAAAAGCATTGCATACCTTTAATTTTTATTGCACAGTTCATATGAATTAAAACACCTAGGCAACCACCGTAACTCCAATATTTGATTTAATAATGCCAATAGAAATCGTTACTATACCATGTCTTACTGATAACTACGCATACATAATACACGATAAACTATCTAACAAAACTACTTTAGTAGATGCACCAGATTTTGATCCGATCAAAAAGCAATTGGACGAGAGAAAATGGGGCCTGGATAATATACTGATAACCCATCACCACGATGACCACATAGCGGGTGTCTCTAATCTAATCGAACAATATAACCCTATAGTTTTTGGTGCAGAATCGGACAAAAATAGACTTCCCAAGCTTGACGTTGGTTTACTTGATAGAGACAAGTTTTCAGCTAGTAACCTGATATTTAAATGTATTGAAGTTTCTGGTCACACTATTGGACACGTTGCATTTTACTGTCCTTCAGAAGAGATTGTCTTTACAGGAGACTCTTTGATGTCATTGGGGTGTGGTCGAATTTTCGAAGGTACTCCAGAACAGATGTTTAGAAGCTTAAACCAGTTAAAAAATCTTCCTGATGAAACAATTATCTACTCTGGTCATGAATATGCGACGCAAAATGCCAAATTTGCATCGACTATTGATCCGTACAATCCAGATTTAGTTAACCGAGCAAAAAAAATTATGGAAAATGTATATTTACAGATACCAAATGTTGGAAGTACACTCATAGAAGAAAAAAAAACTAACCCATTTTTACGAGCCGATCAAAAAGAAATTAGAGCAGTCCTAGGTCTGGAAAACAGCTCTGAATTAGAAGTTTTCACAGTTCTTCGAAAAATGAAGGATAACTTTTGATTTTAACTTATCCTTCCAAAACTCAAAAAATTATGAACTTATATTGTCGTCAGTAAAAAAATTTAAAAAAAAAGACTTGAAGATTTATCAAAACGAATGATTTGGTATATATAATGTATTAAGAGAGTAATTGTTTTTGTTTAAAAAATAGAATTGAGGTCTCAATGCCATCGTTTTCAAATTCGCTGGAAGCAAGTATTCATAAAGCTCTAACGCTTGCAAATAATCGTAAACATGAGCTAGCAACACTAGAACATCTGCTTTTAGCGCTACTTACCGAAGTAGATGCATCTAGAGTATTAACAGCCTGTGACGTGAATATAGAAAAATTAGAAAGTTCAATAATCAAGTATTTGGACTCAGAGCTAGGAAACCTTATTACTGAAGTTGAGGGAGGCGAGGCAGTTCCCACTACTGGATTTCAACGAGTAATACAAAGAGCTGCTATACATGTACAAAGCTCTGGGCGAAGTGAAGTAACAGGTGCTAATGTTTTAGTAGCAATCTTCGCTGAAAGAGAAAGCCATGCTGCATTTTTTCTTCAAGAACAAGATATGACCCGTTATGATGCTGTAAATTTTATAGCACATGGAGTAGCAAAAAATCCAAAATTTGTTGAAAATCGACCACTATCAGGTACGGATAACTCGCAAGACACCGAAGAAGGAAAGACGGAAGATAAAGAGACCGCCTTACAAAAATATTGTGTAAATTTAAATTCCAAGTCAGAGGAAGGAGGTATAGACCCCTTGATTGGAAGAGAGCATGAGGTTGAACGATGCGTCCAAATACTTTGTAGGCGGAGAAAAAATAACCCGATATTAGTAGGTGATCCAGGAGTCGGCAAAACTGCTATTGCCGAAGGTCTTGCTAGAAAAATTATTAACAAAGAAGTCCCAAAAGTTCTCGGTGACACTACCATCTATTCTCTCGATCTCGGAGCGTTACTAGCCGGAACAAGATATCGTGGCGACTTTGAAGAACGGCTGAAGTTAGTTATGAAAGAGTTGGAAACCAGAGATAACTCAGTACTGTTTATTGATGAGATTCATACCGTAATTGGTGCAGGAGCTACATCGGGAGGTGCAATGGATGCTTCAAACCTCTTAAAACCATCTTTACAGAGTGGAAAACTAAAATGCATGGGCTCCACAACTTATAAAGAATTTCGACAGCACTTTGAAAAAGATCGAGCATTAGCCAGACGCTTTCAGAAAATTGATGTGGCTGAGCCTTCGGTAGATGACTCCATAAAAATACTTAATGGTTTAAAACCTTACTTTGAAGAACATCATGAAATAAGATTTACAAATGAAGCTATAAAAACTGCAGTTGATCTTTCAGCACGGTATATCCATGATAGAAAACTCCCGGATAAAGCTATTGATGTTATTGATGAAGCGGGTGCTGCCCAAATGATATTAGCCGAAAGCAAAAAGAGGAAAACAATAGGCGTCAAGGAAATTGAGGAAGTAATAGCAAAAATTGCACGAATCCCACCCAAAAATGTCTCAAAAAATGATACTCAAATCCTTAAAGATCTTGAAAAGTCCTTGAAAAGAGTGGTGTTTGGACAAAACATAGCCATCGAGTCTCTTGCGTCTGCAATAAAACTTTCTAGGGCTGGATTGAGAGAACCTGAAAAGCCGATTGGGAATTATCTATTTGCAGGTCCAACTGGTGTTGGAAAGACAGAGGTAGCTAAGCAATTAGCCGACACCTTAGGTATTGAGATTTTACGCTTTGATATGTCAGAATATATGGAAAAACACGCGGTATCGCGTCTAATTGGGGCTCCCCCAGGTTACGTGGGCTTTGATCAAGGCGGCTTGCTTACTGACAAAGTTGATCAGCACCCTTTCTGTGTACTCCTATTGGATGAAATAGAAAAAGCTCACCCAGACGTTTTTAACATCCTCCTCCAAGTAATGGATCATGGAAAACTAACGGATCACAATGGAAGAACTGTTGATTTTAGAAATGTAATCCTAATCATGACTTCAAATGCTGGCGCTTCCGAGCAAACAAAAGAAGCAATCGGCTTTGGAAGGTCAAAAAGAGAAGGCGAAGATCAGGTAGCTATTGAGAAATTATTCAATCCAGAATTCAGAAATAGATTAGATGCTATTATCAGTTTTGATAATTTACCGATGGAAACAATTCTTCAGGTAGTTGATAAATTCATACTGCAACTCGAAGCACAGTTGATGGATAGGAATGTCACTATTGAGCTTACCAAGCAAGCAGCGGAATGGATCGCAAACAAAGGATATGATTCAAAAATGGGCGCACGCCCATTATCAAGGGTTATTCAAGAGTATATTAAGAAACCACTTGCAGAAGACCTTCTCTTTGGTAAGCTTTCTAAGGGTGGTGTCGTAAAAGTTTTAACTAAAGATGGAAAATTGGACCTTGTAATTGAGAGTCACGAAAAGATTAAACTAACTTCAAAACGACCACCACTTCTACCCGCAAATTAAAGACTAGTTTACTTTTCTGTCAATTTTAATTCTATTCGACGATTGCGAGCCAAGGCATCTGGATTTGAACCGTATTCAAGAGGTTGGAATTGTCCAAATCCAGTAGCAGCCAGTCGGTTAGGATCGACTTCCTCGTATTTTATTAAGTACTTTACTACGGACAAAGATCTCGCTTGACTAAGTTCCCAATTATCTTTGAACTGACTTGCTTTCGCCAAAGGTTGTATGTCGGTGTGACCATCAACACGAAGAATCCAGTTTATTTTTTCAGGAATGTCAGGAGACACTTCTTTTATAACCTTTGCAACAGCACTTAACTGTTTTCTGCCTTGATCTTCAATTGTCGCTGAACCTGGTTGAAACAAGACTTCTGATGCAAAAACAAAGCGATCTCCAACAATCTCTATTCCTTCTTTTCCACCAATAATGGCCCGTAAACGCCCAAAAAATTCAGATCTATAGTTTTTCAAATCATTAGCTTCTAATTTTAATCTTTGAACTTCCTTTGCTTCTAGTTCAGCCCTTTTTCTTTGTTCAGAGGCGACGCGTGCAAGAGCTGCATTCAGACGGCTTCCCAGTAATTTAAGCTCAACGTTCTTCTGTTGCTCTTTAAACTCTGACTCATCTAAAATTGTTTGCATCTCAGAAAGCTCTTTTGAAAGAGCTTCTGATGTTAAATTTAACCTTTCTACTTCTAACACAGAGGCTTTTATCAAGTCTTCTTGTTTTAATAACTGTGCTCTGGCTTCCAAAAGAGCAATCTTTTTTATTTCTAAGGCTTCATCAGCCGCATTTTTTGATAACAATAATTGATAATTTTTTTCTCTCAACAATTTTTGTAAAGCCTTTGATGAGGCTATTAATTGTAACGTTTCAACGGCCTTCTTTCTTTCTGCATCAAGCGTCAAGGTCAACAAACCAAGTTCTTCTTTTTCAGCACTCAATTTTTTCTTTAAATTACTAATAGCTGCTTGTTCAAGAAGGATATCTGCTTCAGCCTTTTTAAGATCTATGTCTTTTTTCTTCAAATCAGCTGAAATTTTCAGAATTAGATTTTCTTTATTCTCAAACTCTTTTGTTAATCCAACATTTGTGTTGATTAAACTTTCTTGTTCCTTTTTAAAGTCTTCTACTAATGCTTCAAGCGCATCTGCTCTTGCGGCAAAAAGCCGGGCTGCTTCAGCTTCAGAGTTTACCTCCTCTCTTGCTTTACTAAGTGCAAGTTTAACTAATTGATTCTCATTTTTTACATCAGTGAACTTGTTTTCTGCCTCATCAAGGTCCTTTACTAATTGTGTAGTTCTTAAAATTAATCCAGCGATTTGAGCTTCAAAGTTTTGTACTTTTTGGTTAGCCATCTCAAATTTAGTTCTCAAAGCCACCAACAAGGCCATTCTCTCACTAGCTAGAGAATCTAAATCATAAAGTTTAGTTTTCAGAATATCTTTATCTTTTTGACTTGATGATAATTCTATCGTTTTACTTGATAACTGCGACTGTATCGCCTGTAATTTAAATGTTAAGTCTTCAAAATCACTTTTCAGAGCCTCTATATTAGAGGTCTTCGACTTTAAAATTTCATCTAACTGAGCATTCCTCAATCTTTGCACATTAAATTTTTCTTCTGTAACACTCAGTGCAATTAATTTTTCTTCAAATCTGGCATTTAATTGCGCCAATTTTGACTTTTCAAGACCTAGATCATTTCTTATTTCATGCAATTGGAGGCTCAAAACTGCCAATTGAGAGTTTTGTCCGGTAATAGTGTCTCTCAATATAGATTGTACTATCATAAAAATAGACAAAACAAACATCAAAACTAGTAAAATTGCCGTCATGGCGTCAACAAAACCAGGCCATATATTGGCTGAAAACCGAGCTCCCGACCGACGAATTAGCGCCATAATTTAAACTTACTCCTTTGGTCGTTGCGACACTGCTAATTGAATAATAGCATTACTTAATTCTGCTATATCTGAACGTAATTCAGCCAAAGTATCTTGTCTCCCAGCATTCAATTCTTCATGGATTTTGGCTAACTGAATATCAATATTGCGCAACCTTGATCGAGAATCGAAGTCTGAAGTAGACGCATCATTGACTTGCTCTGTTAAAACAGCAACAAGCTCAGAATGACTGGCTAACAGTGCTTCAAGGGATTTATTATTTAAAGCAGTTTGAGCTGCGCTGCTTAATGGATCAGAAGCACCTGACTCGGCCATTTTTGAGATTAAATCAACAAGCTCATCAAACTGTCTATCTGTCTTCTGTTTAACAATTTCACCTTGTTCAATCATATTTTTTAAACTCTCAATTTGAAAGCTAGTGTGCTCAACTAGATTTAATGTGGAATTACCTGAATCTTGAGGAGTGTCATCTGGCGTTGTAAAAACACTCACTCGTGTGAATGAAGATATCCACTCTTCTAATTCCATGTAAAATCTATTTTGACCATGCCCAGAAAAAAGTTCAAGTAATCCGACCACAAGGCTTCCCGCCAGACCAAGTAAAGAAGACGCAAACGCTGTGCCCATCCCACCGAGCTGATTTTCTAAACCACTCATAAGTTTGTCAAAAACTTCAATTGCACTCTGCCCTTCTTTTGGAGCTAGAGTTCTTATAGTCTCCACAACAGCGGGAACTGTCGTTGCAAGTCCATAGAAAGTACCAAGAAGGCCCAAAAATATTAACAAGTTTATTATATAGCGCGTAATATCTCGCGCCTCATCAAGCCTAGTTGCAACAGAATCCAAAATTGATCTAGCCGAAGTTGCGTTTAAACCCGTTCTCGTACGACTATCTCTTAATAAGGACGCAAGAGGTAACAATAATCGAGGTGGATCGACAAATTCGTGACCTGACCTTTCTAAGGCAAAACCTTCAATCCAACTGACAGAATTGGCGATTGATAAAATTTGAAAAAAACAAGCAAAAATGCCTAACACAAATACGCCAACAATGATTCCATTTAAATAAGGTGCTGCTAAAAATAATGGTGAAATTGAAGGGAACATAAAATAGGCTCCAGCAAACACTAATACTAGCACTAGCAACATTAAAAATGTAGGCCGTGTAGGTTGGCTAAACTCTAGATTTTTTGACTTTCTCAATGAAACCTTCGAAGTCATAATCAGACACTCCCTACCTAAAATTTATTTATATTCGTTATGACTTGCTCAGCTAATGTTAAACATCATAATAGCTGTCTAACAAGTTTATGTTGAAATAAAAATATAAAATAATTACTGCATATCTAAGAACCTTATTTTGAAATGGGATTCTAATTTGAGATTGTTTATTGACGATACCTCAAAAGCTTACTTTTTTTCAACTAGGCGAAGATAATGCGTGTTATAAGCTTCATTTTGGTTTTTTTTATAATTCTTTGGAGTAGTTTTTGGTGGATAGCGTCCCGACAAATGGAAAATTCGGTTCTCCGGTGGTTTGATCAAGGAAATATAGCTCAAGAACGCAAATATGATAAACTCATAACTACAGGTTATCCCAATAGGGTAGATATATCCATTGACAACTTCTCTATAACCAGCAACTCCCATAATTTATCATTTTCTGCTGAACTCATTCAATTACTTAGTTTAGTCTATAATAACAAACATTTCATAAACATTATCAAACCTCCAATCAAAATAGAATTTAACAATAATCATATTAATATTTCTGGTTTACCAATCAAATCTAGCATAAAGACAAACTCGGCTAATGAACCGATTGTCTTAATCTCAGAAGGAA
Source organism: Paracoccaceae bacterium (assembly GCA_029242355.1). Lineage (GTDB taxonomy): Bacteria > Pseudomonadota > Alphaproteobacteria > Rhodobacterales > Rhodobacteraceae > JAYZEV01. Next base: position 11,072 of record JAQWUC010000034.1, read on the forward strand.
AAAAACTTAACTTTCAAGATCAAAAAGATAACATATGGATGTTGAACGACTTTTTGCTTGCAATAGAAACAGAAACTCCAGAAATTTATAAAACACACCTAACGGTTCACAATATTACTATACCAGCCAATTTTCTTGGTTTCAGTACATTATCATCACAAGTAAATCGAAAAATCGAAAAAATTACTTTTAACAGTCAGGTAGTGGTAAATAAAAAATCAAAAAATGCCTCGAAACAGCATAAAAGAATAAAAATTACTGATTTAAATATGGAAATAGCCTGGGGTTTGGCAGACATAGATCTCGAAGGGGATTTCCAACTTTCCAACAAAGATGCACTTAATGGATCTTTTAAAGTAACAATTAACAACTGGCAAAACTTCCTATCTGTTATAGAAAAAGAAAATCTATTAAAGAGAAAGTTGTACAAAAAGATTAAAGCAGGACTAACCTTCCTTGCAAGCCAGACAACTTTTAAAAAAGAACGCATAACTTTACCTATCTTAATCAAGGATAATCAAGTTTTTTTAGGTCCATTAAAAATTGGAAAAATAAATCTAAAGTTACAAATATGAGTTGTTTAAACTTGTTTTAAATTAACTATTTAATCATTTTTTTCACGACCAAAATTAGGAGCGTCTGTGTCTTGTCCAGCCTCCAAAATTCGTCGTCGAACCTCACGCGTTCGAGTAAAATAGTCAAACAATAACTCTCCATCTCCTCTTCTAACAGCACGTTGCAAAGAAGTAAGTTCTTCAGAAAAACGACCAAGAATTTCCAAAGATGCATCTTTATTATTCAAGAAAACGTCTCTCCACATAGTTGGATCTGACGCTGCTATTCTTGTAAAGTCTCGAAACCCCGCCGCAGAATAATTAATAACCTCAGATTTTGTTATATTAGCCAAATCGTCTGCCACTCCAACCATAGTGTACGCAATCAAGTGCGGTACATGTGAAGTTACTGCTAGGACAAGATCATGGTGCTCTGCATCCATCTCATCTACCCTAGCACCTAGGCCCTCCCAGAAAAAGCGTAGCCGCTTTAACGCCTCTGAAGAACAACCTTTTAGAGGAGTTAAAATGCACCACCTGTTATCGAAAAGTGTAGCAAAACCAGACTCTGGTCCAGAATTTTCAGTTCCAGCCAATGGATGCCCTGGGATAAAATCAATACCCGTAGGAAGTATGGGTATTATCTTAGCTATGACTGCAGCCTTTACCGACCCAACATCAGTCACTGTTACACCTGGCTTCAAAGTCGCAGCGAACTCTTGGACTACTGACGCCATCGCTCCTACAGGAACACATAAGATTATAAGGTCAGCGCCTTTTACTGCTTCAACTGGATTATCTCGGACTTCACATATTCCGAGCTCATCTGCTTTTTTTCGTGTTTCAAGCGATCTAGAAGTTCCAGTAATTTTTGTATTCTTATCTTTTCTACGAATTGATAATGCTATAGACGCCGAAATGAGTCCTAAGCCAATTAACGCTATATGATTATAGGGCATGATTGATTTCCTGAAACTCAGTAAGAGTTTCTATGACTCGTTCGCAATCACCAGAGGTGCCTATCGAAACGCGAAGGCCCGTTTCCAAACCATAATTGCTAACATTACGAACTATTACTCCATTTTTATAAAGATATTGGTCGGCTAATTTTGCGAATTTACTATCAGGGAACCTCAGAAGTAAAAAATTAGTATATGAACGATCCGAGTTTATATTAATTTTTTTGAGTTCTTCCGCTAATTCATCTCTTAATTTTAAATTACGCCTGCGGCAGTTTTCAACATATTCCATGTCTTTTATAGCGGCAGCTGCCACCTTTTGCCCAATCGAGGAAATATTAAATGGTCCCTTAACGCGCTGCAAAGCTTCTATAACATGTTCTGGCCCATAACCCCAACCAACTCTTAATGACCCTAGTCCATGAATTTTTGAAAAAGTTCTTGTTACAAAGACATTATTTCTTGTCTCAGCAAGTTCAATTCCTCCATCAAATTTTTCAATATACTCAGCATAAGCTCCATCCAAGACTAGGAGAGTATGCTTCGGAATTCCATCAACCAATTTATTAAGTTCTTCAGTATCAATAAAAGTGCCCGTTGGATTGTTCGGATTGGCCAAAAAAATTATTTTAGTTCGCTCGTTACACGCCTTAATGATTCCGGGAATGTCAGCATGTCGTTCTACTTCTGTTATAGCGATAGGGGTGGCCCCAACGGTTAGAGCCGATATGCGATACATCGCAAAGCCATGAACCGTATGAATAATTTCATCACCTTTAGTCGCGTAGCATTGACATAAAAAATGGATCAACTCATCTGATCTCGCACCACAAATTATCCGTTTTGAATTTATTCCCATCGCATCTGCGATAGCAATACGCAACGCTGCGTGATTACCATCAGGGTAAACAGCAAGATTATCTTGCGATTGTCTAAAAGTTTCTATCGCTTTTCTACTGGGGCCATAAGGATTTTCATTAGCACTTAGCTTTATAGGATTAGATAGGCCGTCAAATCCACTCTTTCCACCAATGTACAACGGAATACTAAGAATACCTTCCCTTGGAATTATAGTTTTATCGTCGTTTGACATTATTTGCTCCGCTAATTGTTAAAGTCTCTTAAACCCACAAATTAAAAAGATCTAGTAACAAAAGTAATATCATATCCTAAAAAAAATTTTGTGGATCAACATCCACAAGTATCTTAACAGATCTTGGTAAAGATACACTAGACAGCCATTTTCGAATCTTTGGCTGAATATCTTTAGTTTTATTACATTTTATGAGCATCCTTACCCGAAATCTATCTCGAATCTTTCCCACTGGAGCAAGAGCCGGTCCAAAAATTCTTGCATCAATCTGATAAGATCTTAACCAAATTCCTACTAACTTTCGTCCTATATCAAAAAGTATTTTTTCATTTGGTCCAGTTAATACAAAAGCAACCATTTTTCCATAAGGTGGCGATTTAGCTTTTCTCCTTGCATTAGCTTCTAACGCCCAAAAAGCGTCATCATTACCTTCCGAAATGGCTAAAATTACAGGATGATTTGGGGAATAGGTTTGGATCAAAGCCTTACCAACTTTTTTATGCCTTCCTGCTCTTCCAGAGACTTGGCGAAGGGACTGAAATGTCTTTTCCGCTGCTCTTAAATCGCTTCCCTGCAACCCTAAATCAGCATCAATTATACCAACTAAAGTAATATTTGGGAAATTATGTCCTTTTGAAACTATTTGTGTTCCAATAATTATGTCAATTTCGCCAGACGCCAATCGCGAAAACGTATCTTCAACTTGTGAAACATCTTCAAGACTATCCGACGACAAAATTTCTATCCGTGCATCTGGAAATAAATTTTGACATTCATCTGCTATTTTTTCTACTCCAGGACCAACGGCTTTGAGGTTTCCATTCGTGCAACAATTTGGGCATACTGATGGGATATTTTCACTTTGACCACATTGATGACACATCAACTTATTTTTGAAACGGTGTTGCACTAATCTAGCATCACAAATCTTACAACCTATTTGAAAACCACAAATCTGGCAGATTGTGATAGGGGCATAGCCCCGCCTATTTAAGAATAAAAGGCTCTGTTGTCGGTGTTTTATTCTAAGTGTGATTTCATCCCTCAAGGAGGGGGATATAAAACTCCCTTTTGGTATTTTTTGCTCCCTAAGATTAACAACCTCAATATCAGGTAGCACTGCATCACCGTAACGTTCTTTCAAATCTATTCTTCTATATTTCCCATTTTGTACATTTACCCAAGTTTCTAGGCTTGGGGTAGCCGATGCGAGAATAACCTGAGCGCCAAGTATTGAGGCTCGCATCACGGCCATATCGCGCGCATTGTAGCATACTCCATCTTCTTGTTTATATGAGCCATCGTGCTCCTCATCCACTATTATTAAACCTAAATCTGCAAAGGGCAGAAATAGTGCTGATCGTGCTCCAATAACTATCTGAACATCATTTTTTGCTACAGCATTATATAAGCGGAATCGTTCCATCCCTTGAACTCCAGAATGCCATTCACCAGGTTTTACCTGATACCGATTAATAACTCTTTTCACAAAATCAATTGAAAGCGCTATCTCTGGAACAAGAACAAGAATTTGCTTACGCATAACAATAGCTTGAGAGATGGCATCAAGATATACCTCAGTCTTACCAGAGCCAGTGACACCTCTAAGTAAAATAGTATTATATTTGCTTAAACTGACTAGTTTGCAAAGCTGCTCAGAAGCTAGTTTCTGATTTTTTGAAAGAGTTTCACTAAATATGCCCTTGCAAGTTTGGTACGGTGTGGAATGATGACTAAAATGTGTCTCAATATTACCAAGACTAACTAATTCATTAATAAGCCCAGCACCAACATCCAAAGAGGAGGTAAGTTGTTTCATTGTAAAGAATCTATTCGGAAAATTGGACAATAGAGCCAAAACTTTTTTTCTCTTTGGAGTAATTGAGCGTAATTCTAAATTGCCAACTTTGTAAACCTTTTTACCTCGAGGAGGATTTTTAAAATCAATTGCTCCTAACGAAAGTTTAAATACCTTATTTAATGGGTTAACGGTATACCTTGCCACCTCAATGAGGAATTTTCTTAAATCGTTTGACATAAACGGAATGTCAATGGTCCGACTTACCCTTTTTAACTTAATTCTATTAATTTTCGTTGAACCTTTGTCCCAAACCACTCCAATACATGAGCGCCCACCAATAGGTACTTCAACAAATTGCCCCAAATTAATCGAATTCTCAGAAATAACATAATCTAACAAACCCCCATTAACTGGTTGATCTGTCAGAACGGTTACGATTTGTTCTTGTTCAAAAAATATTTCTTCCAAGGGGCAATCTTAATTAATTTACAGGTTAATAGTTTAACAAATACGAACATTGGTTTAAAGTCGTATTACAAAAAATGTATTCAAAATAGATAAAAAGCAGAGACTCAATGAGCATAATTGACAAAAGTGAATCAAATTATCTTCAAAATTAAAACTTGTATCGAACGAAAGCTAAATAATGGAGAAAATACTCAGAGCTGACAGTAAAATAGATTTTTTGATTGACACCTGGTTAAAGCACTGTGTCAAACTTCAAGATATACAACCAAATACAATTAAAGCATATCGCCGAGATGTAAAAAAGTTTATAAAATATGTTGATCAATATTATTCTAAAAGAACAAATAAAATTCAGTTAGCGCGAGTTAATTTATCTACTCTTCGGTCTTGGATCGCAGATGAAAAAAAACGTGAACTAAGCAATCGTTCGATATTAAGAGAGCTTTCATCTGTGAAAAGTTTTTACAATTGGTTGAACGACCACGAAGGAATAGATAACTCTAAAATTGCTAATTTTACTGGACCAAAGCTTAAACGGCGCTTACCAAGACCTCTTACAGTAAAAGATACAAGAGATCTTATCGAACACGTTAAAACTCATCCAAAAAAATCTTGGTTAGTAGCCCGCGACGTCGCAGTATTAATATTGTTGTACGGCTGCGGCTTGCGAATATCGGAAGCATTAGAACTCAGATATAATGTCGTTCCTTTACCGGACATTATTAAAATAAAGGGAAAAGGGAAAAAAGAAAGATTGATTCCGATGTTACCTATCGCAATAGAAAGTCTTCAAAATTATCTAGAAATGTGTCCTCACAAGTTCAAGCCAAATGATCACTTATTTATTGGTTTAAGAGGTAAGAAACTTAACCCTAAAATAATTCAAAATGTAATTGCCACGGCTAGAGTTTCTCTCGGGCTTCCACTAACCGTTACTCCTCATGCTTTACGTCATTCGTTTGCAACACACTTATTATCGGCCGGTGGAGATCTCCGAACTATTCAGGAATTGTTAGGCCATAAATCACTCTCTTCAACGCAAATTTATACGGGAGTCGATCAAGAACGCCTTATGGCAGTATTCAAGAAAACTCACCCAAGAGGTCACTAGACTAAGATTTGATATATTAAAACTTGGGTTTTTGGGACGTTAATGTATGGTTACATCGCTTACAAGTGTTAGGATACTTACTAAGTTCATCAAAGTTATCAACATATTTCCAGCAACGTTCACATTTTTTTCCCTCTGAAGGATGAAAAATAACACCAACGTCCTTCACGTCATCAAGAGTAAACATATCATCAGATATTTCGTCAAAATTTAGCTCAAGCCCAGAAGTTATACAAACTTCAGCGAAATCTATAGACTGTATTTGTTCAAAAAGTTGTTTATGACTTATGTAGACCGAAGGAGATGATTCTAAGCTCGATCCAATCGCCTTGGTTTGCCTGTGGACTTCTATTGCCCCAGTGACTACCTTCCTAACCTGTTTTATCGCGGTCCACTTCGTTGTTAATTCTTTATTAAACCAATTTCTAGGTGTTTTAGGAAAATCTTCCATATGGATTGAAGTATCTACATTACCAAATCTTTCAAGCCAGACTTCTTCAGTAGTAAAAACTAAAATCGGCGCAAACCAAGTAGTTAACCGATAGAAAATAATGTCTAGAACAGTCCGAGTTGAGCGCCTCAAACTACTTGTAGCCTCATCACAATAAAGACAATCTTTTCGAATATCAAAATATAGTGAAGATAAATCGATCGTACAAAAATGAAAAATTTGTTGAAACACATTTTGAAAAGCGTATTTATCGTAGCCCTCCCTAACAACATCATCTAATTCAGCTATTCGATGTAATACCCATTTTTCAAGCTCAGGTAATTCAGAGTACCCAACCCGTTCTAGCGTTTCATCAAAATCTACTAAACTTCCCAACAAGAACCTATATGTATTTCGTAACCTCCTATAACTATCCGCAACACCTTTAAGGATTTCTGGTCCGATGCGTAAATCACTAGTATAATCAGATTGAGCTACCCAAAGGCGAAGAATATCAGCACCATATTGTTTAATAACTTGATCAGGACTAACAGCATTCCCTTGGGATTTAGACATTTTCATGCCTTTTTCATCTAGAGTAAAGCCGTGCGTTAATACACCCTTGTAAGGTGCTTGACCTCGTGTTCCACAAGACTGAAGCATGGAAGAATGAAACCACCCTCGATGCTGATCAGTTCCCTCTAAATATAAATCAGCAGGCCAAACTCCATCACTCCTATCTCTAAGAACAAATGCATGGCTTGTCCCTGAATCGAACCAAACATCTAATATGTCAACAATCTGTTGATAATCAGCTGGATTGTATAGATCACAAAGAAACCTCTTCTTCGCTCCTTTTTCAAACCAAGCATCAGCGCCTTCCTCTTTAAATACTTCTGATATACGGGTATTTACTGTTTCATCTTTTAAAATAAAATTAGGGTCACTAGGATCCAAGCCTTTCTTCACAAAACATGTTAAAGGAACGCCCCACGCACGTTGTCGCGACAAAACCCAGTCAGGCCTCGTGCTAATCATTGAAAACAACCTATTTCTTCCAGATTGAGGGGTCCATTTAACTAGTTGGTCAATTGAAGACAGTGCTCTTTCCCTAATATTTGTTCCAAACTGATCCATTCCATCATCAAGGTTTTTATCAATAGAAACAAACCACTGTGGAGTATTTCTAAAAATAACAGGAGCTTTTGAACGCCAACTATGAGGATAAGAATGACGCAAGCGCCCTCTTGCTAATAACGCCCCCGTCTCAATAAGTTTTGCGATAACAGCATTATTAGCTTTTCCTTCTTTACCCTTTCTATCAAAAACT
>JAQWUC010000035.1 GCA_029242355.1 Paracoccaceae bacterium
ATGCTTGCTTATTAATTTCAAATTCAGGTGAAACTGTCGAATTAGAAGACCTTGTCTCACATGCCCACCGCTTTTCAATACCATTAATTGCAATCTCCTCTAATCCTAAAAGTAGTTTGATAATAGCATCAGACTTCAAATTGTGTTTACCAAAAGCTCCTGAGGCATGTTCTATTGGATTGGCTCCTACAACATCTACCACGATGACACTCGCCTTGAGAGATGCGCTTGCCGTCACGCTAATGCAAGAAAGAAAATTTAGCCCTGAACATTTTCAAATATTACATCCAGGAGGTAAGTTGGGCAGTCAAGTCACTACAGTAAATCAACTAATGCACCAAGGCACAAAAATACCCGTTGTAAAACCACACTCGCCAATGCCAGATACTCTCATTGAAATGACATCTAAAGGTTTTGGAGTAGCTATTATTAGTGAACATAACACAGTTATTGGAATTATAACTGATGGTGATCTCAGACGGCATATGGACAACCTAATGCAACTAACAGCACAAGAAGTAGGAAGTAATGAGCCAATAACAATTCAAAAGGATAGTCTAGCAGTAAAAGCACTATCAATTATGAACAAGAACAAAATAAATGTTATCATCGTAATAAATAAAAATAATACTCTAGTAGGCATCCTTCATATTCATGACTGTCTTAGAGCAGGTCTAACATGAAAGTCACTATCATCATACCAGCTCGCTATAACTCAAGCCGTTTTCCTGGAAAGCCCCTAACACAATTAAAATTAAAAAACGATATAACAAAACCTCTTGTGCAACTAACTTGGGAAGCTGCAAAGCGTGTTCAAGGCATTAACAACATATTCATAGCAACCGATAATCTTGAAATAAAAAAAGTAGCGCAAAATTTTGGTGCTGAAGTAATTATGACATCCTCAGAGTGTGAAAATGGAACAACCCGTTGTGCAGAAGCAATAGAAATTAAAAATATCCAAGATGAAATAATTATAAATTTCCAAGGAGATGCACCCTTAACACCTACGATTTTTGTTGAAATGTTAATTAAAACAATGAAGTCTAACAACGAAATACAAGTAGCAACACCCGTTTTTCAATGCGATGCAAGCCATTTTTCGCAATTAATTGATGATAGGAAAAATGGTCGCGTGGGGGCAACAACTGTTGTTTTTGATAATAATAAAGATGCTCTATATTTCTCAAAAGAAGTCATCCCTTATCTAAACAAAAAACATATGAAAAAAAATAATTTTTTGCCTGTTTATAATCACGTGGGCGTTTATGCCTATAAAAAGAATATATTAACCAAATACAGATATTGGCAAGAGACACACTTAGAAAAATTAGAAGGGTTAGAGCAGTTACGCTTTTTAGCTAATAGTGAAAAAATTCGCTGCGTTATAATAAAAAATAAAAACTATTTATTATGGGAGTTAAATAACCCATCTGATAAAAAAATTATTGAAACGATGTTGGATCAATTAGATGTCAAATAGAACTCTTAAAATTAGGAATATTCACTTAAGCAATGAGCTACCGCTCGTTCTTATTGCTGGACCATGTCAGCTAGAAAGTCTTGATCATTCTCGTAAAATTGTAGAAGAACTCTCTAATATATGCCAAAAGCTAAGCTTAGATTTAATATTCAAAGGTAGCTTTGATAAGGCAAATAGAACATCCATAAAAACTAAACGAGGCCTCGGAATAGATAAAGGCTTAAATATCCTATATAAAATTAAGTCTGAGTTTAATTGTCCAGTTCTAACAGACGTTCACGAACCAGAACAGTGTAATCAAACCGGAGAAGTAGTCGATATAATCCAAATCCCAGCATTTCTTTGTCGCCAGACAAATTTACTTATTGCAGCAGCGAAAACAGGTAAAATCATAAATGTCAAAAAAGGCCAATTTCTATCACCCTATGAAATGAAACACATTACTGAAAAAATTTCTAGTGTGGGAAACACCAACATTATGCTCTGTGAGCGAGGTAGTAGTTTTGGGTATAACAATTTAATAAATGACTTTCGTAGTATTCCTATAATGGGAGAATCAGGATTTCCCATTGTTTTTGACGCAACCCATTCCGTACAATTACCAGGAAACAATAACGGTTCCTCCGGAGGACAACGTAAATTTGTACCGGCACTTGCCCGAGCGGCTTGTGCTGTTGGTATAGCAGCCCTATTTCTTGAAACTCATCAAGACCCAGATAATGCTCCAAGTGACGGGCCAAATATGATTCCCTTATCCGAAATGGAAACAATTATGTCTCAAATAAAAGCTATCGATACTCTAATTAAATAATAAACAATAAATATTAACTGGAGAACATGTTGTCACAATCAAACCTATTTTCAAAAATTAAAATCAAAAAAACAACTTTCAGAAATCGAATTATCTTATCACCAATGTGTCAATATAAAGCCGACCATGGCTTTATCACCGATTGGCACATACAGCATTATTCTCGCTTTGCATTTTCTGGACTAGGCGGAGCATTTATGGAAGCGACCGCTATAGCCAAAGACGGACGTATAACCCACGGTTGCACTGGAATATGGCGGGACCAACATATAGATGGATTAAAAAAAATTACTCAAATCTTTAAAGGATTTGGATGTATGAGCGGTATTCAACTAGCACATTCAGGACGAAAAGGAAGTTGCCTTAGACCCTGGGATGGAGCAACTTCAATTCAAAAAAATAATACTTCTGAAGATCTTTGGACAACATATGCACCCAGCGCAATTCCAACAAACGAAGATTCACAAACACCCAAAGAACTAACTCGGAGTGAGATAGAAAAAATTATCACTTATTTCTGTGATGCCACCCATAGAGCCAAGGATGCGGGTTTTGACATGATTGAAATACATGGCGCTCATGGTTATCTTTTACATTCATTTTTCTCTCCACTGTCAAACCATAGGCAAGACAGTTATGGAGGCAATATAAAAAATCGAATGTACTTTTCACTTGAAATAGTAAAAGCTGTTAGAAAAATATGGCCTGATGAAAAACCTCTTTTTTATCGAATTTCTTCCACTGATAATGTTAAAGGGGGCATTACAATCAATGACAATATAAATTTAGTAAAAGAGCTTAAGAATTTGGGTGTCGATGTCATTGATTGCTCGTCAGGGGGCATTTCAGGATCACCAACTCTAGCTACATCACGAATTGTTCCTGGTTTTCAAGTTCCCTATGCTGAAACGATAAAAGAAGAAACTCATATAAAAACCATGGCTGTTGGAGCCATAATAGATGCAGATCAAGCCGAAGCTATAATTACGAAAGGACGAGCTGATTTCGTGGCACTTGGGCGCGAGTTGTTAGCTGATCCACAATGGACCTATAAAGCAGCTAAAAAATTAAAACCCCAAACTGCCCTCAGTTATTTACCTAAAAGCTATTCTTTTTATTTATCTCGAAGAGATAAATTGCTTGATAGATCAGCAGACCCGGCCTAACCTCAAGTTCATGGATAATCTTTTTCAAAATAAAAAAATTTCCCTCATCCCTTTCAATCAGGTAACTGGAAAAATTTATTATGGATGGTCAAACTCGCCATTCGGTCAATGCCTTATCCTTATACAATCTAAAATCTTGGTTGGACTTGCATTTAAAAATAATAGGAGTAGGGACCAAATTGAAGTTGATATGAAAAATAGATGGGAAAAAACCAATATGGTTTTTAAATCATCCAATTCTGATGAAATCGCTAAAAATATCTTTTTTAATAATACAAAAATAAATATAGCTTTTAGCGGAAGCTACCTGCAAGTTAAAGTTTGGAAAGCATTATTAGATATTCAAAAAGGCACCACGACCACATATACTGATATTGCTCGTGCAGTTGGTTATCCAAAAGCTGTTCGGTCTATCGCTAATACAATTGGTAAAAATCCAATCGCTTGGTTAATCCCATGTCACCGGGTGCTCAGAAAATCAGGTGAATATGGAGGCTATCGCTGGGGCTTAGAAGTTAAATCAAAGATGCTGGCCTATGAGAAATCAAGATAAAGCTTATCGTCGACCAGAAACTCTCTTTGCGGAAGGCTCAGTATCAAACTTAACTTCTCTAAACGCTACAAATATTCCAGATAACATTATTAAAATTATACCTATCAGGGAGAAGTCGTCTGGAAATTCATTCCATAAAAAATAACCCCAAAAAACTGCTAGAGGTAAAGTACTATACTCAAATGGGGCTACCAAACTTGCAGAACTATGCCTATACGCTTGTGAAATAAAATAACCTCCTAAAGCACTGCTGATACCAGCCACAAATATTACCAAAATCATGTCTTGTGATGGAATAACCCAAGCTCTAAAAATAAATTGTAGCGCAGGATCTTCACTTATATTAAATTTACCAGTTCCAAAGAATAATCCCATTAATGTGCAAGAGACTATAAAAGTTATGTGAAGATAAAATGACATCGTAACCGCTGTCTCGGTCAAACCCATATTCCGAGTAATTATGTTCTTTAACGAATATGCCAAAGCAGCAAAAAGAGGAAGCAATATAGCCCACTCAAAGTTTATTGATCCTGGCTTTACAATAAAAAGAACACCGAACATTCCAACGATCAGCGCAGACCAACGTCTTAATCCAACTTGTTCTTTTAAAATAATAGCAGATAATGCGGTTATTAATAATGGTGCAACAAAAAAGATTGCTGCAGCATTTGCCAATTGAATTGTCGCAAGCGCGGAAAAAAAAGATAAATTGGCTAAAACTATACAAAATCCTCCCAATACATGTAATAGAGGTCTTCTTGTTTTTAAGGCTTCCCAGCCACCTTCTAAAGGTAAAAAAATTGTTAATGTGAAAATCAAAGCAATTATCGCTCTGAATAAAATCACTTCATGAAGTGGCATTGAATCCGTAAAATATTTAATAGCAATATCATTAACTGAAAAAGAAAATCCAGCAAATAACGCACAAAAAATACTAATGTTAACTCTCTTTATCACAAACAATTCCTTGCTAAATAAGATTAACATTAGCTAGAATTGTGATTCAAACTCCGTCATTTGCGACTTAATTTTTGCAAAAAAGCGACTTTGAAAAGAACGAAATTTAATACTTCAATATTCCACTGGATAAAAATAAAAGTAAAGCGAGAAAAGTCATAACAATACCCACACCAAAGTCAAAGATTTTCCAAGCATTCGGTTTCTTCATAACAGGCATCAAAAGTTTTGAACCATAACCTAAGCCAAAAAAGAAAATAAAACTTGCAAATGATGCTCCAAGCCCAAATAGCACTTGTTGCAAGCCATCATATTGAAGAGATACCGTGCCAACCAAAATCACCGTATCGAGATATACGTGTGGATTGCCAAATGATAGAATAAAAATTACCGACATAGTCGACCATAATTTTGCTCGATCGTTTTGTTCAAAAACTAATGAATCATTATTTGTAAATGCACTTTTAAAACGAAGACCCCCATATAAAAATAGCCAAAGTGACGCAAAAAATAACAGGTAAGGTTTGAGCCAAATAATATCCTCAATTACAAAAAACGATAATCCAAAGATTCCTAGAAAAATCAGAAAAGTATCTGATAGTGAACAAAATAATACAACTGGAAAAATAAACCTGCCTAAAAGGCCTTGTCGAAAGACAAATATATTTTGTGCACCAATAGCAAAAATAAGTGAAAAACCAAGCAAGAAACCTTGGAGCATAGATAGAGACATCAATATCACTCCCCCCAATCCAAATTAGTTATTTTAAACATTGATCGTTTCACCAAACTTTGTACCTATTCGACAAGAAAAAATTACTCATTCAAAACATATATTAATTATCTTGATTAAAGCTTTATACCTTTAATCTATGTCTAACAATTATATATGTTATACTCCCGTCACAACCTTAATAGCGTCACAATTTAACATGCTTAACATCGATAATAAGACTATAGGAGAAATTTTTACCGAGGCTGTAAAACTCTGGCCAGACGAATTGTTTTTTATTTCTCCAAGAACAAACGAGTCACCAAAATTTGAACTTTCATACTCAGCTGCCTTTGAAAGAGTCAAAAGTTATGAAAATAGCTTTACCAAAGCAGGTTATGGTTATGGTGAAAGAGTGGCTCTTTTGGTTGGGAATCGAGTTGACCACTACCTCATAAAACTTGCGGCAAATAACTTAGGTATGTCTATTGTTCCTCTAAACCCCGATTCCTCTCCTCACGAAGTTTTATATATTCTTAATGATAGCAATACAATTTTAACAATTACAGATGAAACCCATATTGCCTCAATACGACCTATTGCGAAACTTACTAAAAATCATATCAAAATTTATAATATTGACGATATTTCAAGATCGTTTCCCATTTGCGAAAAAAAATATCCAATTTTGAGTATTAATCCCAAAAGTGAAGCGAGCCTTCTTTATACTTCAGGAACTACAGGTCATCCAAAAGGTTGCATTTTATCGCATGAATATGAACTCATGTGTGGCGACAGTTATCGGTCTATAGGACCTCCTGTAAAACTTAAAATAAATAGTGACAGAATCTTTAATCCGTTACCAAGCTTCCATATTAATGCAGGAGTCTTAACTTTTTTTGCCTCAATTTTAACTGGAAACTGCCTTGTCCAACCAATGAGATTCAGTGCTTCAACATGGTGGAGAGATATAGAAGAAACTAAAGCTACTGTTTTTCATTATTTAGGGGTCGTCATTGCTGTGATCTTAAAAAAAATAAAAAAAACTAATGTTGATTTAAGTTCTTTACGAGTAGGTCTAGGTGCAGGTGTTGAACCTGCACTTCATGAAGAATTCGAAAATTTTTTTCAAGTGCCTCTAATCGAAGTGTGGGGCATGACAGAAATGTGTAGACTTCTAGCAGTTAATGAAGAACCCCGATTAATCCATACAAGAGCAATGGGCCGTCCCAGACCAGATCTTGAAGTTCGAGTAATCAATGAAAATGGAATCGACGTACCAATAGGATCACCAGGGGAGATGATAGTTAGACACTCTGAAGCTTGCCCACGAAAAGGGGCTTTCTCAGGGTATTTGGGTAACGAAGAAACAACCGAATATACTTGGAGAGGAGGATGGTTTCACACAGGAGATACGGTCGTAATGGATCAATCCAAAATGTTATATTTTATAGATAGGCAAAAAAATATTATCAGACGGGCAGGTGAAAATATTGCCGCCGCTGAAATTGAAAATTGTATCCTGCAAAACGATGTCGTTCTATCAGTTGCCTGCATTGCGGTTCCAGATGAATTACGTGAAGAGGAAGTACTAGCTTGCATTGTTTTAAAAAACAAAAATAACAATAAACAAAAAACAGCTGATACATTATTTAATCATGTTTATGAAAAGTTAGCTTATTTCAAAGTACCAGGTTGGATACTTTTTATAGATAAATTGCCAACAACTGGAACCCAAAAAGTACTTAAGCACAAAATATTCCCCAATAATGAAAACCCAATAACAAGGCCAGACGTGTTCGATTTAAGACAATTTAAGATTCGGAAGAATCACAAATAACAAAAAAAGTACTCAAAACACCAATTCAATACTCAAATTCTTAAAAATTCAGCAAAAATTATGTCGTATTTTTATCACATTTTTAATTTGAAAAGTTGTTGTTTTACTGGGTATTAAAAACACTGTTATTTATTCTTAATCAACATTAACGTGACAAAACAACCTTTATAACCTCTGGCTATAAAGAAAAAGACTTTGCATTCTTAAAACTGAAAACTAATTCTTTTCTTCATTATAAAAAATAAAAAGTCTATGAAACCCACAATATGTGGTTGCACCCTGATAAAAAATATCTCTCCGTAGTGCTTACAAGGTTATTTGAAAAATATTTTAATCTAAATTCTTTTATTGAAAAAAGTGTTTTAGCATCAAGCTACAAAATACAGCAATTTCTAATTAAACTGTTTGTTTTTGTCCACATAATAAATAATTTTGAAATTTTTATTGAAGAGAAAAATATTAATTATATTTAAGAAAAGCATGTAATTAATAATTTTTCTGTTTTTCATTGTTTTCCACAAATCTCTAGTTAACCTTGTGGATAACTAGAGTGTAAATAAACTTTTCAATCGAGCAATCATAAATAAGCACTTTGGATTAGACGTTTAAGAAACTGGATTTTGTAATGGAATACCGGTCCATGGAGATTGAAAAGATGGATAACACTAAATACAAATATACGTTCAGTGGACTTATATTTTTTATAGTCTGTCTGTTACTTATAGGGGTCATAAATTATATAATAACACATAGTATAGTTTTGTAACTAAACATAATTATTGCTTTATTGGCAAAAAGACTTTCTTCGAATTAAAAAATACAAATATAATTACCCCAAAATTAAGACAATTCCAAAAAATACCATTAACGAAAGCGGCATTGTAAGATCCAGTAAGATCAAAGATCCAACCAGATAATAATCCTCCAAAAGCCATTCCAATTATTGTAGCCATAATAACAAAACCAATTTTACCACCCGCTTGATCTTCTGGCATAAATTCACGAATAACAATCGCATAGCTTGGAACAATGCCACCTTGCGACAAACCAAATAAAAAACTAACTGTGTACAAAGAAACTAAACTATCAAATGGTAAATAAAGAAGTAAAGCTAAGCATTGCAGAATAGATCCAATAATAAGTGTTTTAATACCACCCAACTTATCAGCCACAAGACCAAAAATTAAACGTGAAAAAACTCCACCAACTAACATCAAAGAAAGCATCTGTCCCCCAACTATGTTTCCAAAACCTAATCCAACGCAATAAGAAACTATATGAACTTGTGGCATTGACATTGCTACGCAACAACTAATACCTGCAAAACCTAACAAGTAAGTTAAATGACTAATTTTAATAGAAGAAATATATTCCACTTTCGTAAGATTATGTCCGATATTTATGCGAATTTCCTTTCTGTGCAAAACCCAGCCCAAAGGAATAACTATAACGAGACAGCTCAAGCCTAAGATTAGGTAAACAAACCTCCAACCAGAACTATTCAGCATCTCTACTAAGATCAGGGATGACACAGCACCAGAAAAGTAATTTGCTGAGGCGACTATTGCTACGGCAATTCCGCGATATTTTTTGAACCAATGAGAAATATCAGAAATAAGCGGTGCAAAGCTACCTGCTGTTCCCATACCAAGAAAAAACTGAATAATTGAAAATAAAAGAATGTTCGTCGAAAAAGTTGCTACAAAAAATCCTGTAGTTATAAGAAATGTTGCTCCTAATAAAATATAAAACAATCCAAAGCGATCAAGAAGCCTACCAAAAAACCAGTTTCCGATGGCAAAACCAATCATTGTAGTGGTGTATGGAAGTGATGCCTGGCTACGATCAAGAAGAAATTCAGATTCAATTGTTGGCATTACAGTGACTATCGACCACATACCGACATTACCAACAGAAGCTATTAAAAAAATAACAAACAATCTTGCCCAAGAGTCTCTGCTGTCAGTTTTATCCAAAGGTCAGACCTAAACACTTCATTTAAAAATTTGTGAAATTAATTTCATGGTGCCATCCATGACTTTTTTATTTCATCATTAGAAAGATCATATCTAGCCCTTCGATGACCCTTCGAACTTAGATATAACCAATCAATTGAAATAATCTGATTTAAAATTACCGCAAAGTTAGCTTTTCCAAATTCACTCTCTTTAAGTGTTGGAATTTTTGCTATTAAATGGTCAGGAATTCCATCATCTGAGCTTTCAATAAATTGGGATGGCGAATACTTTGTGAGATAGCATTTTCGTGATGAAATAGATGTTTTTTTCCACGCTGTGTTATGAACTTCATCATCCTGATGGACTGACGAATAAGTTGAAAGTCTTAATTGAATTTTATCTTTAAAATGATATAAAAGACAATGAGTCTCTGGATTTTTTTTTATTGCTTCAACTTTTGGACTTCTGACATCGGTGTTAAAGAATAGGGTTTTTTTTTCTTTATTGAACTCTCTTACAATAACACATCGACTTTCAACTTTATTATTCTGAATATTTGAAAATATCATGGTGTGGAAATCATCTTTACCATCTTGAATACCACGGTTGATCATCTCATAAAGTGATTCCAAAACTTCCATTACACTACCTGACTATTTTCCAAAATTATCTATTATAAATCTATTACCTGTTGAAACATTACTCTAATTTCCAAAACGCTAATAATTTGGTACGCTTCGTAATTCAATATTTTTAGAAACTTTAATGACTGTAAAATTAAAACAGCACAATGTTTTTTTGAGTCACACGAAAAGCAATGGCCTAATCCATAGTTAAAGAAACTGAGGCTGTCTTGGGTTCAAAAACAGCCACCTCTATTGATTTTGAGTGCCCTACATAAGAATCAAAAGTAACTTATCTAACATTTTCTTGTTTCAGTGTAAAATTAAATTTTCATACCATTTTTTTCAAAAGTATAGATATATTTACAAATAACACCTTTTTTAGAATTCAAATCATACTAAAGTTTAAGTCAAATAAGTCAAAAATAACTGTAAAAATCAATTGAATAAATTGTAGTATCGCAGTTAAATCAATTGAGGATTTTAAAATGCCTAATTTTGATTTAATTCTAAAAGGTGGACATTTAATTGACCCTTCTCAAGAAATTAATTCTCGTCTGGATATCGGCTTCTTTGATGGTAAAGTTTTACAAATCAAGGAAACCCTAAATCCAAAAGATTCAAAAAAGGTCATCGATGTATCAAGTTATATTTTAACTCCAGGCTTAATTGATTTACATACTCATGTTTATTGGGGTGGAACATCTGTTGGAATAGATGCCGAAGACTTTTGTTGAAAAAGTTCTGTAACTACTTCAGTTGATACTGGATCAACCGGACCTGGAAATTTTGCTGGTTTTAGAAAGCATGTAATTGAGCCATCAAAAATAAATATTTTGGCATTTCTTCATATTTCTCATGCTGGCATTTATGCTTTTTCTAATCGTGTTATGGTTGGAGAGAGTGAAAATCTATCATTAATGGACCCACAAACAGCAATAGAAGTCGTTAAGGCGAATCGGGATTACATAGTTGGAATAAAAGTAAGGTTAGGGAAAAATACATCTGGCAAAAATGGAATATCTCCACTCAACTTTGCTAAAGATGTCGCCACACAAACAAATCTTCCTCTAATGGTTCACATAGATGAAGCTCCTCCATCTTATTCCGAGGTACTAGATCAAATGCGGTCATCTGATATACTCACACACTGCTTTAGACCATCACCTAATCCCCCTATTGGCCCCGATAAGAATATTTTAACGTCAGTAATTAGAGCGCGACAAAGAGGTGTTTTGTTCGATATAGGACATGGCATGGGATCGTTTTCTTTTGACGTAGCTAAGTCAATGCTTAATGAGAATTTTTATCTAGACACCATTTCTTCTGATATCCATGCGATGTGCTTGGAAGGGCCTGCTCATGATTTAGTGACTACCCTATCAAAATTTTTAAATCTAGGAATGCCTTTTTATGATGTTATTAAATCATGCACCCTAAATGCTTCCTTAGCGTTAAATAAACCAGAAATTGGAAACTTAAAATTGGGTTCAATCGCTGACGTTTCAATTTTAGAAATTGAAAAGGGGCAATTT
>JAQWUC010000036.1 GCA_029242355.1 Paracoccaceae bacterium
AAAAAGTTACTATTGCGATACAAACATAGTATTTTTCAAGCTTGTGACTCAAATTATGACGGCAACAGAATTTTGCGAACGTACAAAAGTTTTAGGTCTTCGGCTACAGGCGTCTTCAGATTCGGAGATAAGAGCCGTGACACATTTGAATGTGACTTCTCAGGATATAAAAAAAGCAGCGGAAATTATTATTCGCGTCGCTGAAAACTTATAGTCGGATAGTGTCCTCAAGCGCCTCATTTTTAGGCATACTGGTAGAAATTGTAAGTATCGGGGTTGCTCCTAGTAGTTTCGCAAGCAGCCAAAGAGGTGAGAGCACCCACTTGATCTTGTTCAATATGCTTACTGTAGGCAACAACATCGGTTACAAATATTATGGCCTTCTTCTCTACCGTCTTGTTTGTCCCCATAAAATTCATCCCTCTTTTCTTATACATAACTAGATTGAATTAAGTATATCAATACAAACATGTAAAGTTATAAAGTATCTAAATTTTTGGTTTGATTTTGGTGTTATTGAAAGAGCACATACTGACTAGCCATAAAAGCTATAAAGTAAAAAATCCATGTTTTATTGATATTCTCAGAAGCACAAAAGTGCTGACTACGTTTCGAGACGGCTCCCAAAACCGTCGCATTACCAGGCTACGCCACGCCCCCCGACACGTGTGTATTAAGGGTCAAACATAGCTTTATAAGAACAATATTCTTTGCTCCGTGATTTTTTATTATTTGATTGCAGTAGCATCATTACTCCAGCTATAAATCTTAGTTTGTAATCTTCTGATTAACTTCATCCTTGTACTTATCAAAAATTTCACCATAGGCGTCCCTAGTTTTGGTTGATGTTTGTCCTTTTAGGTGAAATTCAAACAAAGATTTAAGTTATTTTTAGCTGTGGGTGTAAGAAAATTTACCGAAAGAAAAATCAATAAAAATTAGATAGTGCTTTTTCCCAAGGCTCTTGATCGATAAGATGCTTAGCCCTCATAAACAAAATGTCTGCATATTTTAAGTAATCAAATTCAATTTTGGAGATTGATGATTGAAGTGATGCCCACAAGCCCCATTTCAAACAAATAAGGGGTATAAAAACATCTACACGTGCACTTTCTAGTTCGCCAGAAGAAGAGTTATAATGTTTAAGTAATTTTTCACGGGTTTTCGCATCTGCAAAAGACTCAAAAAAATACGTGGCTATATCCCAATACGGATCATTATTGGCTCCATATTCCCAATCTATTATGCGAACCTCATTTTTTTCGTTTTTCATGTAGTTAGTTACATAGCCATCGTTGTAACAAGGAACCAAATTGTTACCGTGCGGTTCAATAGCCTTTTTTGCTCTCTTAAATTGCCACATTAAATACTTAAGATCTGGAGAGATATCCGCATTTTCCGTGATAATTTTTTGATGTAATTCAGTAATTTGGTCTGACCAACTATTGGATTTGGAAAGAGGCAAGGAGCAATGAATTTTTGAATAACAACTCATGACCTTTGCAGCGAGTTCAGGATTAATCATATCAGAAATTGTGAAACATTTATATCCAAGAAGATATTCGTAAACTTCAAAATTATCTTCTTTAACATAGGCCAAAATAGCAGGGCCAACTCCCGAATTATGCGCTGCCACTGCAGCCTCATGAGCAACTTCACGATCAATAAACGCCTCAGATCCCGGTCCGACCACTTTGGCGAAGCAAGTAAGATCTATCTTATCAATATGAATAAGATAGTTAAAGTTGGTGAACCCTGCGTTAACTCTTTCGTAAGTTATATCCATCCCACTCCACTTCTCTATTTTCAAAATAGAAGAAGTAAGAGCTTTATCCTCTGGCGATACGGCGTCTAAAATATTTTTCACGAACACTTCAAACCTCAAAAATTTCTGATCAAATTATTAAAATTCCATCTACCAATATTAAATCTACATCGTAGGAATTGGTTTTGACCGTATTTAAAAAATTCAATTTCAGAGGCTGGCGAACGCAGCTGCTCAACTAGACCCCAAAGGCCAAGAAAAAAAGAGTTTGCGATCATATACAGCTTTAATCTATTTAAATCTTCTTCACGGTTGTCATTAGTGTAAGCAAAAATTATATGTTTTAAATCTTCCTCATCTCTACAAATCTCGTTTGCGAGATATGCTAAATCTGATAAAGGATCCCCATTTGAAGCAAGATCAAAATCAACTAAGTTCAACTCTCCACTGGGTTGAAACATGAAATCAGAAAGATTAAGTTCACCTTTACAAGGCGCTACCTCAAAACCTCGTGCCTCGATAAGTTCCTCTATTTGCTCATTATAATCAGCCATCATATAATAAAACTCAGGTAATATATAACGGTCGCTTTTGCTTGAAAATTCATAAAGCTGAGATTTTAGTTTATTAATTCTATCGAAAACTGTTCTCTTTGTTTTTAACGGCTGAGTCTTATGCAACTTTTTCAATGCTGAAATTGCTTGTCTTATTATACTCGTGTTACGAAAAATTTTTACAGTACCAAAACTCCAATCCTGTGTAAGTCCCTCAACCAACAAAAATCTTTTTTCCTCTTCAAAATCTATTAGTTTCGGAGCCAGATTTATTTCATAAGCTGTCTCCATCAAATTTACGGTATCAATAAATGACTCTTCAGTAGCGGAAGTATGTTTAATAACTTTAATAAAATAATAATTTAGTGATCTTTCATCTTCAACAAGAAGAGACTTTCCACCTAGACCTCTGTTTATGGGATGCGCGACCGGCATAACTTCTTCACATTTGTATTTCTCGGCACGACCTAGTTCAATAAAATCTAGAAAACATTTATATGCTTTCATCGCGTCAAATTCGCTCACTTGTATCCCCACTGACTAGAAAGTTTAAGAAGCTAGACGTAAAAAGTTAAAATGTATATTAAACTTAAACTCAGTCAATGTTTTTATAATTTAATGTTCATTCGGTCATATTTATTGATTAAATTGGTAAAAAAGTGTGGCCTTAGATAAGTTGGTACAATATAATATAGATTAAACACCTTACAATACTTGGTCAAATTCAGTTTGGCAGAATTAAGACACAGGATTATTTAAATGATTGGAGCGGAAGATATTTTAACACTTGGTGCAACAAAGCTAGTAGATCTGTACGCTAATGGAAAATTATCACCGTATGAGGTAATGACAGCGCATCTTGCTCACTGTGAAAATCGCAATACAGACATTAACGCGGTATTTGGAATAAAGCATGATTACGCATTAGATACAGCTAAGCAATCCGAAAAACGTTGGCAAAATAAAGTACCAAAAGGACATCTTGATGGCATACCTTTGCTACTGAAGGACAGTATTAAATGTAAAGGATTTCAATATTTTCACGGAAGTGCAGTATATGATGGAACCCAAGCAAACATTGATGCACCTCCAGCGGCCCGAGTTAAAGAAGCTCACGGAATAATTTTTGGTAAAACCACTATGCCTGATTTTGGTATGCTCGCGGCGGGTGTAAGTTCAGCATTTGGTATCATTCGAAATCCATGGGATTTGAGTAAAAGCCCTGGCGGTTCTAGCTCTGGCTCGGGAGCAGCAGTAGCAGCAGGTTTAGCTCCTCTCTCTATAGGAACAGACATAGCTGGATCTGTGCGACTACCGTGTGCCCAAAACGGTCTGGTTGGTCTAAAACCCAGTCGAGGAAGAATTCCACACTTACCTCCAAGTCCAATTAGAGCTGCCGGACCAATCGCAAGAAATGTTAAGGACTTAGGTTTACTGATGAGTGTGATTATTAGAGCAGATCACAGAGACTTTGAAGCAGTGCAACCGTGTGATCCTGAAGGCTATCTTTCAATCCATGAAACCCCCGATACTTTTATAAAAGATAAACGAATAGGCCTAATGCTCGAAATGGGATTTGGTCAGAAGCCGGACGCCCGCGTTGTCAAGTTGATAAGCCAACAAGCAAACGTGTTTGAAGATTTAGGGGCTAAAGTAGAACTGGTTCCAAAAATAACTGAAAAAAGCCCCATGGAAGCCCTTTATACTCTAATTAAATCAAGAGCATTTCATGAACTAATCAATCGTCCTAAAAATTTACAACCAAAGTTACTAAGGCAGATAAGCAATTGGTGTAGCTCTATCCAAGAACAATCAGCCTGCGATCTTAGTAATGCCCTATTTGAGCTAGAAGATTTTAAAACAGACGTCGTTGCAAAACTTAACCCTTATGACTACATCATTTCACCGGCTTTAACCGTCATTTCATTTCCAGCTGAACAAACCGCACCGGTTGAAGATGATCACTTCGCACATTGTTGTTATCAAATTCCATTTAATCAAACTGGAGCACCAGCTTTGTCAATAAATGCAGGCTTCATTGATGGAATGCCTGTTGGAATGCAGTTGGCTGGAAGACGCTATGATGACCTTGGAGCCCTAAAAATTGCATGGCTTTACGAACAAAACAGAGTAGAAAACATAAATTGGCCAATCTTTAAATAATGTTAGGTGGCTAAAATTATCTCTACACCATTATGCTCCAGCGCACTTTTTAATGAACCTCGTGGTAGTTCCTCACATATTATTCTATCAATTTTTGATAAAGGACAAATCTCAAACGATGCTAGCTTTCCAAACTTTGAACTATCAACCAACACAGTTACTTTTTCTGAGCGATCAATCATGGCGGCAGCTATTTGTGCTTCGTCGATACTATATTGCATTGCGCCACTCACTTCATCCAGTGCTCCAATTGTTAATATAGTATGGTGAGCTCTGAATGAACGGCATTGTGAAGCAACCATCGTCCCAATTGTTTGATTGTTCGAAGTATTGTATTCTCCACCTAGTAAAAATATTCTATTACTTGATGGCTTATTTGAACTTGCCTTAGCGATTTCACCAGAATTTGTTACAATTGTAAGGTTGCTCAACTTGTATAGCTGTTCTGCAAAATAAAGGGTGGTAGATCCTGTCACTATAAACAGCGTTTCACTTTGGTTAAAAAGGTTTATAGCAGTATTTGCAATAATTGACTTGGCGCTAGCTTGTGTGGACATTCTACTTCTGAAAGATCCATCAGCGTATGTATTTGGTAACATAATACCACCATGGATTTTCTGAACATTTCCCATTTTGGCAAGCTCTGCGACATCTCTCCTAATTGTTTCTTTCGAGCTAGCTAGAGAGGAACTAAGTTCTTCTATTGTCAATTGCTCATGTTTTCTTACAAGAGCTATTATTTTATCCTGCCTACTTTTAACTTTCATAATTAACTTTCTTAAAATTGATAAGAACTGGCGCCATGGTTCAGAAATTTGTTAAACGTTCTGCTTCAATGCACAAATATTATTGAACTTCATAGCTAAGAGTATCCACATAGTAAATAAACCTGCGTGGCAATTCATAACAGACGCTGAGAAGAAGTAAATAAGATTATTACTAGAACAAAAACATTCAACTACTCACAATACTAAACATTCAGTCATTATTTTTGCCTACATGAGCATTTTGACTTGACTAAGCTCGGGTTTATGTTGTCTTCTTTAATATGTTAGTGCCAAGTTTTGTCACTTTTACTCGTCATTTAAAATTAAGGGAGGAGACGATAATGACTACTACCAGAAGAAAGTTTTTAAAAGGCGGCGTCACAGTTGGTGGTTTAGCCGCAGCTAGCCAGCTTGCATATCCGTTTATACGCACTGCAGCTGCTGGTAAGTCGAGCAACAGCGTCGTTTTCGCGTCAGGCGAACCGTTAACAGGAAACTGGGATCCAGCATCCCATACAGTATTAGGTCAAATTAATTTTGAGGGATACGTTTTTGGAAGATTAACGAACACCCCAATGCGTCCAGAAAATCCCTCTGAAATTCAATATGATTTAGCCACAGGCCATAAAATTATAAGTGAAAATGTATTAGAATGGTCTTTGAGAAGGAATGTCACTTTTCACAACGGCGCACCCTTCACTTCCGCGGACGTGAAAGCAACATTTGAATATTCATCACAGCCAGGAAAATCAGCTTGGTATCCAGGTCCAGTTGATGTTGAAATTGTAGATGACCATACGGTGCGATTGAATACTTCAGCCCATGGTTATCCCGCGACGGCCTACATCCTCTTGGCAAGCTTCTTACCAATCATGTCTGCCGCAGATATAGAAAATAATGCAATTAGTCAGGTCCCAAATGGTACCGGTCCATTTAAATTTATGGAGCAGCGTGGAGATGAGAGTATTATGAACGCCTTTGATGACTATTATCTAGGCAGACCTATACTAGACGAAGTGCGGTTTGCCTATATGGGGGACGCGAATACAAGAGTTCTTGCGCTGTTAGGGGGAGAAGCAGACATCATAGAACGTCTGGAACCTGAGCAGCATGACACACTATTGACTAAGAACGGTGTTCGAGTTTTACGCACAGTTGCGACTGAAAACAAATATCTGCATTTCCGTTGCAGTAAAGCACCGTTCGACGATGTAAGAATGAGAAAGGCAGTTTGCCATGCTATTGATCGCGATATGGTAACCGAACTTCTGGGTGCAGCTGGGCATGCTTCCTCTTCTTACGTCTCACCTGTAAAATTGGGCGGTGCTGATATACCAAACTATCCTACATATGACCCTGATGAGTGTCAGAGACTAATGGCCGAAGCAGGTTATCCAGGAGGTAATGGCCTGCCTGAGTTAGAGTACATTACATCTACAGGCTTTTATCCAAAAACAAAGGAGTATGGGGAACTTATTACCGTTCTATTGCAAGAACAAGGCCTCAATATAAAGCTAAGCGTCTTGGAGACAGCAGCCTGGTTAGAACGTTTATATGTACCTGAAAGCGGTGATCCCGCTGGGCACCTTATAGATTGTGGATGGTCTACCGGTTCTCCCGAACCAGATCTTGTGCTCAGGCCAATGTGGCATTCTTCAATGAGTTTAATAACAGGATTTAAAGATACTGAAATTGATGCAGCGCTTGATTCTGAGCAAGCCGAGGGAGATCCTAATAAGAGACTCAAAATGGTTACCAATGACTTAATGCCAAAACTAGCAGACAAGGTGCCTAGTCTATCACTTTTCACCTCGGTATTGATTCACGGTGTACAGGAAAACCTAAATGGTGCATACTTTTACCCCAATGGACCTATTGATCTATCTAAGGCGTCCTATTCTTGATCAAAATTTATTGCTCACCAGCTCCACCAGTGATGTGAGCAATAAAAAAAGGTAAAATATGACATTTGTTCTAAGTTTTCTATTAAGACGATTATCACAAGGTTTGGTAATCGTCTTATTGGTTGGATTTGTTATTTTTTCACTGTTGCGCATAGTACCCGGTGATCCTGTCAGGATAATCGTTGGGCCAATGGCTACCGAAAAACAAGTTGAAGAGATTGCTAACGAGCTAGGACTTAATGACCCTCTACCAATACAGTTTGGACGATATTTATCAGAAATAACAGAAGGCGATTTTGGTAATTCTTTCATAAAAGCAAAGGGAGGTAACGCTGCGTCTGGAGGAAAAGAGAATGCGGGGGTTGAACGAGCAGCCGTACTTGATCTTATAAAGAACGCAATCCCGTTGTCGGCTATACTCGCCGGGCTTGGCACTGCGTTTGCACTAATGTTTTCGATTCCCTTAGGTATTGCGGCTGGGTTAAGGCCAAATGGATTGATAAGTAAACTCACATTTGCATTAAGTTCCATTTTTGTGTCTTTACCTAACATTTGGTTAGCAATTCTACTAATATTAATCGTATCGACGCAGTTAGGCTGGCTGCCAGCCATTGGATACAAAGGACTATCATACGCAATATTACCAGCTATTGTACTTGCCGTAGAGCTTTCGGCCGTGATTGTAAGAGCTTTGGCATCGTCAGTGACCACCACGATGCAGGAAAACTTCGTTCAGGCAGGTGTTGTACGCGGTCTAACCTTACAGCACATGATTAGCCGGCATGTAATCCGAAATGCATCTATACCAATTTTAAATCTATTTGGCGCTCAGTTAGGCGGATTACTTTTAGGAAGTCTTTTTATAGTTGAATACATTTTTAACTATCCTGGACTAGGACTATTAACAGTAAATGCAGTTTTTCAAAGAGATTTTCCCGTAATTCAAGGCGTTGCAATTCTCACAACTGCAGCACTGGTAATAATAAATATCATGGTTGACCTAATTTCGGCAGGCATTGACCGTCGATTACAATATTGAAGTGTAGATTGATGAAAACAAATACGTCACATTTTTGGTATTCTGTTAACGGGAGGATGTTAAAAGCCGCTTGGAAGCGGCCTCAGTTTAGAATAGGTCTAATAATAATTGTGAGCTTGCTTGTATTGGCAATAATACTGCCCCTTATAAGTTCAACATCCGCAACCACGTTGTCAATACGTGAGCGTTTTGCTCCGCCTATATTTATGGATGGTGGGAACCTCAAACATTTATTCGGAACAGATCAGCTGGGACGCGACCTACTACTCCGTTCATTAATTGGGTTGCAAAATGCTGTTTTTATCGGCCTAGTCAGTGTAATTGGGATGTTTTTTCTTGGTGCGATTATCGGAATGTATGCAGGTTATAAAGGTGGCTGGATAGATACTATTTTAATGCGGATAACCGACGCTCAAATGTCAATACCTGTTATTATTCTTGCTATAACAATACTGGGAGTGTCACGCCCAACCGCTTTTTCAGTTATTGTGGTTTTAATTCTTGCGGGTTGGCCAACATATGCTCGTGTTATAAGAAGTGTTACGTTAACCGAAAGTAAAAAAGAGTTTGTTCGTGCTGCCAAAATAATTGGTGCAAGCGACCAAAGAATAATACTAAGTCATATAGCACCAAATATATTACCGCCCGTTGCATTTATTGCTGTTTTGGATGTGGCCCGAATGATGATTTTTGAAGCAATTTTTGGATTTATTGGAATTGGCATTCAACCACCAATTCCCACTTTTGGAAATATTTTGGCAGATGGAACTAAGTATTTAATCAATGCTTGGTGGATTACTGTCATACCTGGTTTATTTCTTTTCACCGCCCTGATTAGTTTAAACTTAATTGGTTCAACATTAGAAAGTGCAAGAAACGAGGCGCTTGAGGGTCGTGAACAATGACAAAAAATCAAACCATAGACGATGCTATTGATAAGCCTATTCTAACAGTTAATAAATTGAATGTAGTTGCAAGATCGTCAGACAAAGACACTGCTATTCTGACGGATATATCCTTCAACCTTTCAAAAGGTGAAATACTAAGTGTTATTGGAGAAAGTGGTTCAGGATTAACAGTTTTATCTAAATCATTAATGAATTGGCTACCCAGTCCCTTAGTTGCGTCAAAGGGAAGTGTCCTTTATCGTGGTGATAATGTTTTAAATTTATCTACAAACGAGCTTCGTAAGTTTCGCGGAAAAATATTTGCATATATCGGATCAGATAGCACTACCGCTTTAAATCCAACCGTCCCGATCGGAAGACACTTAGTTTCTAAACTTCGTGCGGTAATGCCAGAATATTCAGAAACTCAAGCTCAGAAACGAATAATTGATCTTTTTGATGCTGTTCGTATTCCGTCTCCTATAGAACGTTTTAATGAATTTCCTTTTCAGTTCTCAGGAGGGATGATGCAACGAGTAATGATAGTCGATGCACTCTGCACCGATCCAGAGCTTTTAGTTGCCGACAACATCACACAACCATTAGATGTTACTATAGCAAAACAAATTGTTAGACTTTTATATGATCTCCGGGACGAGTTTGGAACGTCAGTTGTTTTTTCAACGGCATCTCTTCCCATGGCTGCAGATATTTCAGAGAGACTATTAGTTCTTCAAAACGGCAGGGTATTAGAAGAGGCTACACCAAAGCAAATCGTCGATAATCCCGGTACGAATTATACAAAGGCCCTATCAGAGCGTGTTCCACGCATATGGAGTGCTAAGCATACGCCGATGAAGTCACTTACTCAAAAAACGATCCTAAGTGTAAAAAATGTATCTAAGACTTATTTTACAACAGATCCAAAAGCATATTTTAGTAAACAGGCAGTTAAGGCTGTACGTGGTGTTTCTTTTGATGTCCTTGAAGGAGAAAATTTTGGGATTGTTGGTGAGTCAGGATGTGGCAAGTCAACTTTATCTCGTCTGTTAAGCTGGGTGGAAAAACCGGACGACGGTGAAATTCTTTTTGAAAATAAAAGTATAAATACGATGAATTCATCGGAACTTAAAAATCTCCGAAACCAATTTCAACTCATTCTTCAAGACCCCTATACATCTCTTCCTGGGCATAAAACTGTTGGAGAAATCATAATTGAACCACTTAAAATTCATCGAAGTTGTCCACCACAAGCATATAGTGATCGATTGTTTGAAGTTATGACGGAGGTCGGCCTACCCAAAGGAACAGAGGTCTCATTACCCAGCCAATTAAGCGCAAGTATGCGCCAAAGGGTAAATATCGCAAGAGCAATGGTCACCAAACCTAATCTTCTTATTCTGGATGAGACAATGTCTTCTTTAGATCAGGTAGAACAAGCACGCTTACTAGATCTTTTCGATGAACTACAACGTCGTCACAATTTTACCTATATTTTTATATCACATGATCTTGCCCTGGTGAGGCGAGCATGTTCACGTGTCTTAGTCATGTACTTAGGCAGAGTAGTTGAAATGGCAGCTAATGAGGACTTATTTTTCAACCCCGTACATCCTTACTCACAAGCGCTTTTATCAGCAATGCCCACACTAGAAAAAAATCGTTTTGATGCAAGTAAAGTACTTTTAGAAGGAGAGCCTCCTAGCCCAGTAAACATCCCATTAGGATGTAGTTTCCGCTCGCGATGTCCAAATGCACTAGAAATTTGTGCCACGGAAAGTCCTCCAAATTCTCCCATCAGATCAGGACAAGTCGAATGCCACTTAATAGCACAAGACAAAAATTTTTGATACAATCCTTCCAAGTTTACTGGAAGAAAAATAAAGTCTTAGGGGTAACCTTGTTTTTAAAAATTTAAGCTTTTTATGCTTATCACAGGTGATAGCTCTCTAGCTTGTTGTCCCTTGATCTATAGCTACAACACGCATTTAATAATTAGCCTTCTGATACAAAATTCAATTCAGAAATACTCAGATGCTAAGGCAAATTGGGAATAGGAATTTGCAAGCGCCTTAAGGGCCTAGACTTAATTTTTCCTTTCCAGATGACATCTAAATTTGTCTTTATAACGATTTCTCTGTTAATAGGGCTATTAAGACCAATATAAAAACGAGCCATAGACATTGATCCATATGGTGAACTTAAATGTTGGGGTATCAAGAATTTCACAGCCGGATCATCACATCGCAGGTGGGACATTTGATTGCCGCTAAAACCTTTACCTAATAAGTCTTCATGAATTCGCTTTGCTGTTTCGATACCCTCATGCCAGCAAAAGCCAGATGACTCAGCATGCCCTAATATATTTCCTGTTGCATAGAAGCTAGTATCAGTACAGCGACCATGCTGATCTATAGCTGGACCTGATGTGCCTGCGTCTATCTCAATATGGCTATCCAATAAAAGTTGCGTCTCTGGTCGAAATCGTCCAGATATTATTACTCCGTCTGTTTCAATCTCATGCTCAAGTCCTCGTGAATTTTTAAATTTTATAGACTCAACACTAGTGTCACCATTTATGCGTATATTTGAAACGGAAAGATACAAAGGTATATTTTTTATGAAAAGATAAGGACGAAAAAGTTTCCTTACTCTAACTTGATCTTGCTCCTCAATCATTGCAACAGGCTTAATGCCTAAATGCGCACAGGTTTGAATTGCGGAAAAAGATACCAATTCGGAGCCAATAATAATAGGCCTTTGGAACGGTTTAAACCTACTCATATAAACCATTGTCTGCAAGGCCCCAGTTGTTATTACACCATTGGGTCTGTCCCCACCAATCAACCGTTGAGATCGAGAACTTTCTCGAACCCCGGTAGTCAATACAACTCTATCTGCTTTTAAAAGTATTCTTTCAGTTTTCGATAATAACTCAAGTGTAGCATTCGGACGTATTTTTGTAACTGTCGTATTTGTCAAAAGTTCAACCCCTAATTCTTTGGCTAACTTTTTATTGCGTTTCGCGTATGCGGACCCCTTCAGAAAACGAGAATACTCTCGAAGACCAAAGGGATAATGATCACAATTCCTAGGAACACCTCCAACTTCATTTTCTCGTTCGATAACAACTACCTTCTCTATTGATAAACGTTTTAATTGTGATGCAACAGCAAGCCCAGCCGTACCTCCACCTACGATGGCAACAGTGCAGGTTTTTTCTGCAAAAACCGTTTCGCTATTCATTGCAGATAAGGGGAATTTTGAGCTTCCCATTCGTAATTTTTGCTAGCTCTGCAGAGCAATAAAACCCTTGACATCGCCCCATAGCGACCCGAGTTCTCCGCTTTAATCCTTGGATTGTCTGCGGTGGAATTGGGCCGTTGATGACCCGCTCTATCTCACGCTTTGTGACCATTTCACAGTGACAAACCACGCCGTCTGCTCCTGGGATTTGCCAATCCCTTTCATGATACTCAGATAGTTTATCTACCTCCGGTAACTTAGGATTTTTTTGAGGTGAAAATTGAAAACCCATCTCACTCAACATCTTAGATACATAATTAGCAATGCCTAAAGCAGCACTTAGACCAGTTGACCTTATACCACCCACCGTTAGATAAGCCATTTCAGTTTTATGATGAATTTGATAGTCTGAATACTGTGTCGCAGGACGTAGCCCAGCGTAAGAACTTGTAATATCATAATTTTCTAATTTTGGAATTATTGTAGATCCCTTTTTACAAAGCTTTACAAGCGTAGAGCTATCTGTCGCGATATTACGCCTACTTTCTTGATCTTCAGCCGTTGGGCCAACAAGAAGATTCCCAAAAATGGTTCTACAAATAACTACTCCTTTTGTTGTAGCAGTTGGTATAGGAAGAACCGTTGAAGAAACTAAAGACGATGCAGCCTTATCAAATATTACAAATTGTCCTTTTCTCGGGG
This sequence comes from Paracoccaceae bacterium, assembly GCA_029242355.1. Taxonomy (GTDB): domain Bacteria; phylum Pseudomonadota; class Alphaproteobacteria; order Rhodobacterales; family Rhodobacteraceae; genus JAYZEV01. The sequence continues at coordinate 13,028 of JAQWUC010000036.1, forward strand.
TGATTGTGAAGTTCTTTTTTTTAATTAAACGCTCATCTAGAAGATCTCCATAAAGTCCCCCGCAGTTTATAAGATACCGCGAATAAACTTTTTCAGTGGAAGTTTCTAAAGTCCAATAATTTTGTTCAAAATTACCGCTCAAAACCTCAACCCCACGCCAAAGGTTTGCTCCATTTTCGACTGCTTGCCCAATATAGGCATTAGCTGACGCCCACGGATCAATAATATACTCTCCAGGAACTTCGAATCCTCCCAATAACTCACGAGATAATTCAGGTTCTCGCCTTAGAATTTCCTCTCGATCAAGAGGCCTAACATTAAAGATTCCATTTTCATGGGCTTTTTCTATAAGTTTGGGTAGAACTTTTAATTGTTCAGAATCCCAAGCAAGCACCAAAGCACCACTTTTCAAAATGGGTAATGATAAACTTTCAGATACTTCAAGGTACTCATTATAGCCAGACTTTATACAATCAAGTTCGAGGGAGCCTGAAGGTGCGTCAAACCCAGTGTGCAAGATAGCGCTATTACCTTTCGATGCTCCATCAAGAACGTCATAGGCCTTTTCAAGAACAATGACACTAGCACCATCTAATGTAAGACGCCGTGCTAAGGCGCACCCTACGACTCCTGCCCCAACTATAGCGATATCATGCTTATTAGATGGCATTTTTATCCAAACTGAATTCTAATCATATTACCATTATATTCAAATTAAAGTTTTATAGAACTAAAAAGTTAATTCATATCTAGACAAGATAGCGTATGTCATTCATATGCTCCTAAGCCAATCATCCCACCTTGGATCATTGAACATAATTCTTGCTCGAGCTAGCTTCCATATGCCATATTTTTGATAGTCAAAATCCCAATCTTGAAGCTTTCGTTGCTGAAGTGCCCAATTTCCCCATTTCATATCTGCAACGGCACGGGCAACAGTAACACGAGCTACAATCTCAGTGCGAACTTCCCCGTAGTATCGTTCAATCATCTCCAAGGATGTTTTTTCATCAATAAATACCTCTTGTAAAAACACACCAATTTCATAAGCACGTTCATTATTTGAAGCATATTCAAAATCGATAAGTTTCATGTCTTTTATTAAGTTATTCTCCATAAAAACCATAAAATTTCCTGGCATGGGATCATTATGACATGGGACTAAGTCAAGTCCCGAGGCAAAAAACGCCTCCCTAGCCTTTGAATACTGTTTATATAACCAGTCAAAATCAGGAGGTCGATCAACTGATAATTCTTGCCCTTGATCAATATGCTCTTGCGTCATTTCAAACACATTTTTTGTTTCTGACAAACTATTCCCTGAATGAAACGTAGCGTACAAATCAATAACTTTTTCAAGAAAGTCTTTACGGGAAAAATCAGAAGTTAAGGATGCACGATAATTATCCAAAAACTCGCTAACTTCCACGCCATCATTCTTACTATAGTGAAGAACTTTTGGGGTAATTCCCATATTTTGCGCCTGTACAGCGGCATCGTAGGCACTATCTCGGTTAATAAAGTTTTCTGTTCCTTTCCCAAAAACTTTCATAAAACTTTGATGGTTGTTATGAGTAACAACGAAATTTTCATTTGTAACACCACCGTGAAGTTGTGAAACCTGGACTTCTTCCCAACTCCAGCCTGGAATTGAGTTCACGGCATCAAATAATCTCTCTTTTAACTCGACTTCCATGGCATTTTCCTAAGATACCGATCGAATTCGATCGTTTGCAGACGAACGCTTCACGTGAGATTCTAACCTAATAAAGCGCCAAGCGGCATATTTTGAAAACTCTAGACTCTTTCTCGGTGATCGAGCTCCCATAATCGAACCAATCAGACCCCATCGGAGATCATCAGCAAATCCGTAAATCATTGATCGTTGAAACAACCCTTCATCAAAAGATCCATTCCACTCTTCAAATCCGGTGCGAGCATCAACTTCGTTTTCAAAATATTCTATTAAATGTGCCCCGACATCTTCAAACGGATCACAATTAGCAGAAAGGTCAAAATCGATAAGCATTACCGATTTATCCTCATGCACCATCAAGTTCGAAGTGTTTCCGTCTCTGTGACAAGGAACACTATCCCAGCCACAGGCGCGCATTTTTTGTTCAGCTTCCGTAGCAAATTCCATAAATGCTACAATATCATTATGTGTGAATATTTTTTCCTTTTTAACAATATTAAAAAAATTATTTATCTCTTCAAATATGCTTATTTTCTTTTCTAATTTTGCTTTTAATTGAAACAACCTCTTTTGATTAATAACGTTTTGTCTGATCTCTTGATTTATTGCATGATGCAATCCGCCAGCGACCCAAGGCTTTGCTAAAGCCTCAAAGGCTATTATCCCTTTGTCGGCCCAACTATCAATTACAGATGGGCCTAATCTTAGTTTACCAGCCTCGATTGCTGCTAAAATTGCCGCTTTTTTATCTACATAAAACTTAGTATCTTCATTATAATGCTTAACGATCGCCGTTTGTTCATTCTCCTCAATAAGCCAAATGTCTCCTTCGACACCTCGCCAAGCTGGTGACGCTGACACTGTAAATGGAGATGACATTTTCTTTGGTAATGCACCAAAAACATTGCCAGCTGCTTTTGCTGCCAATTCTTTCCTTGATATCTCCTTACTAGCCATGATCTAGAGATTCCTTGAGTGTATGACAATCTAAATTATAACTCTAAAAATGCCAAAATGCGGTCCTATTTTGTAATATATGATCCCTCAAAAAGCTTAAAATAGCAACTAAAAGTTAAAACCTCATGGTTAAGATAATTTGACCAGATTGGATTAGGGATCTTTTAAACTTTACGGTAAAAACCTTTTAACCATTTTACGAATTAGTTTTCATGATTAACGCAGAAATGGCGACTAAGCTTGCCTCAAAACCATTTTTTATATCTATTTCTGAAGTGAATTCATTTGGGGAATGACTAATGCCATCTTTTGATGGAACAAAAATTAATGTAGAAGGACAAATAGACTGTAACTGCAGTGCATCATGCCCAGCTATGGTAGTCATTTTAAGGTGTGGTATTTTAGATTTATTCATAGCATCACAAACTTTGTTAAAAGCATGCTTATCAAATTTTACGACTTGACGGATTTCTCGGTTTGTCTCCTCAAAACTGCAGCGAGTCTTCTCCCTTAATTTAGTTATAAAAATTCGTAATTCCTCTTCGGCAGCATCCAGACCCACCTCATCAGCTGACCTAAATTCAATCCATAAATTCGCTTTCTCCGCAACAGTATTGGGCGAATTCGGATAAATATCCATACGACCAACAGAACTATACATGCGTCCACTGCTAAGCTCTGCAATTTCATTAACTTTAATAATTATATTTGATGCTGCAACCAGAGCATCAAATCTCTGGTCCATTGGCGTTGGGCCCGTGTGATCCATTTTTCCTTTAATTGACAAATTAATTTTCCGTGTTCCCCACGAGGCATAAACAACGCCAATAGGATGGCCAGCAGCCTCCAAAAACTTTCCCTGCTCGATATGAACTTCTAAATAGTGATTAGGCTGATTTGTTATATCATTTCCTTTGTAACCGATTTCAGTAAGAGCTGTCTCTACAGAAACTCCATTTGAATCTGTCAAATTCAATGCAACCTCAAGGGGCATATTTCTAGAGAAAACTCTACTACCAAGAAGGCTAGGTTGAAATCTTGCACCTTCTTCAGAGGTCCAGCAGGCTACTACATAGTATCGGTACAAACTTTTTCTTTCTCCACTATCGATTATCTCTTTTAAAGAAAGACCAACGATACATGCGAAAGCAACGCCTAGGATCCCATCAAAGCGACCCCCATTTGGTTGACTATCCAAGTGAGATCCACACATAAATACCTTTTGGGATGAAGAAGTGCCAATTTCCAAGACACCAAAAATATTCCCTACAGAGTCAATTTGAGTATGGAAACCATTTTCTTGAAACCAATTACAAAGGAAATCCCTTGCTTCTTTGTCCTGATAACTTAAGGCTAGGCGGTTAACACCGCCCTGCCTATTTGCTCCAAACACACCCAAATGAGTTATTAGCTTGATTAACTCTTTTATACGAATTGTTATACCCGCCATAAAAACAACACAATGTTTAAAAAAATTTGTGGGTTAATTGATACACTATTTGACTTAAGATTGAAAGAAGGCCAAATAGCTATACAAGTAATCATTAAAGTTGGTTCAACTATAAAATCAGACTTATCAGAAATAAGGGCCTCTAAAAGGCTTGATTTTTCATAAAAACCTCCTGAAACAAGTATTTCTCAAGATTAAAATCTTTTTTACCAGATATTACTACTGAGGCATAGGCATCCTTTAATCTGATTACTCAATCTTTAGCAAATTTCAGAAGGTCCGATGTCATATATCGTTAGAAAATTTTTAAGTACCTTTTATTATTTAGCATGGAGTTAAATTTTTTCTTTTTATATAAGGGTGAACGAGTTTTGATCCTTCGAACAAATTTAACTCCTCTGACATACCTGCATTAATCTCTAAAACATATTGAATTTTTTCTCCTCCATCAATTACATCTAAGCTAAAAGGTTCAGTATTGTAAGCAACTCGTACCACCAAACCTGTACTATCAGTAAAAGCTATATCCAACGGAATCTTGGTATTTTTCATCCAAAATCCTACTTTTTGCGGATAGTCATATACAAAGAACATACCAGCCCGAGGATTTAAGTGCTCTCTAAACATTAAACCCTGCTTCCTCTTTAAATGGGAGTCAGCAACTTCTACTTCTATTCTTGTTTCAGTTTCATTAAACTTAATTATCAAAAATTCACTTTCGCAGGCGTCCAAGCTAACTGGTTTAATCATAAAAAGGAACAGCAAAAAAGACCTCGTAAAGCAATGCACTCACGAATTCTCTTCTAATATTTTTGGTTCATCCCAAGGATGGATTGCACCTGCCATTTTACCTCTAGGTCCATCCACTATTTGTATAACAATCGCTTCTCCCGATTGTAGATCTGAGAATCCAGAATACCTAAGGACTTCCATATGAAGAAAAATATCTAATTCAGATTTAAAAGAATTAGCAAAACCAAACCCTTTTGATCTATCAAACCACTTTACGCGTGCTGGCACCATTTCCACCCCATCTACAGTTGGCACCCAAAACTCCGATCCGTCAGCATCTAAGCCATCATCTTTTGGAACTTCTATATCTATGATGCGGGAAACCTGTCGTCCACGCTCAGTCTCCTGCACTTCAAAATCTACGCTTGTTCCTTCAGCAACTGATCCACGACCAAAATTCCTTAAAACATTAGCATGAAGCAAAATGTCACCCGATCCATCCTCGACGACTAGAAATCCGTACCCTTTAGATGTATCAAACCATTTAACATGGCCCTTGAGCATGACCATTCATTAGCTCCCTAAACTAATTTTCTTAAGCATAAGATGAAAAAAAATTTAGGGCAAACAAAATAAAAAATTGTTCCCAAAAAATGCAAAGGTGTTCTTTAAGGACTTAAACGGTTGATTGTCCAATCCGCATCAAGATACTGTCTTTTCCACAGAAACCGGTCATGCACTCTAAATTGGCCATCATTCCAAAACTCCATCTCCAAGGGTCTTATTCTAAAGCCACCCCAGAAATTCGGTTTTGGTGGATTTTCCCCTAAATCGTCTCTTAATTGATTAATTCGTTCTAAAAGTAAGTTCTTAGTCGTCAGCACGCTACTTTGTTTTGACGCCCAAGCTCCAATTCGAGATTCTAAAGGCCTTTGATTAAAATAATCGTCAGACAATTTTGTTTCATCTTTTGAAATAAGGCCTCTCACTCTGATTTGACGTCTAATACTCTTCCAATGAGATACGAAAGCAACCTTTCCCGAACTATGAATTTCATTTCCCTTAATCGAATTATAGTTTGTAAAAAAAACAAACCCATCATCCTCGATAATTCTTAAAAGAACTATTCTTACATTTGGTAAACCATTTGTATCAACTGTTGCCAATGCTATTGCATCTGGATCATTAACTTCGTTAACATCCGCCTCTTTTTTCCAACTTCGATATAATTCGAAAGGATTCTCACTCGAAAAAGTAGTTTTATCATCAAATTGAAACAACAGAATTTCTCCAACAAGTTTTCTTATAAAAGTAAATTTTGTTCTTTAACAATAGTTAAGCCATATGATACTATACTAATTTAGAATTTGAATTTAAAGGCTTAATTACTATGAATGACTTGCTAAAAGGAAAACGTGGGCTAATTATGGGGGTGGCGAACGATAGATCACTAGCATGGGGCATTGCAAAATGCTGTTCAGAGGCTGGAGCAGAACTAGCTTTCACTTATCAAGGCGACGCATTGAAAAAAAGAGTTCTTCCATTGGCAGAAAGCGTGGGTTCTAGCACTATTTTTGAATGTGACGTAAGTGCAATGGAATCTATTGATAACACCTTTAACGAAATAGAAAGAATATGGGGCAACCTCGATTTTCTTGTCCATGCTATAGGTTTTTCTGATAAAAATGAATTAAGAGGACGATATGTTGATACCTCTCATAATAATTTTCAAATGACTATGGATATATCCGTTTACTCCTTTACTGCTGTCGCTCAACGAGCCGAAAAATTAATGAAAGACGGCGGGTCAATGCTCACATTGACATATTACGGATCAGAAAAAGTTTTACCACACTATAATGTTATGGGGGTAGCTAAGGCTGCGTTAGAAGCTTCAGTAAAATATATGGCAATGGACTTAGGTCCTAAAAATATTCGTGTTAATTGCTTATCTGCAGGCACTGTTAAAACATTGGCTGCATCTGGAATAGGCGACTTCCGTTATATAATGAAATGGAATGAATTGAACTCCCCATTACGACGCAATGTTACACAAGATGAAGTTGGAAAATCCGCTTTGTATTTATTGTCAGATCTATCGTCAGGCGTGACGGGCGAAAACGTTCATGTAGATGCTGGTTATCATGTCGTCGGAATGAAAGCTGAGGATGCGCCAGATATTGACGTAGTAACGAATAGAAAAAATGAGACATAAGTTTAAGGATTAATACGATGGAACAACTACCTCATGAAAAAGGATTTCATATTTCTTGGGATCAAATACATAGAGATAGTAGAGCGTTAGCATGGCGACTAGAAGAAAAGGGCCCTTTTGACGGAGAGTGGTCCGCGGTCGTTGCAATAACAAGAGGCGGCATGGTGCCAGCAATGATTATTGCCCGAGAATTAGATATTCGTGTTGTCGACACAATAAGTGTAAAATCATACGACCATCAGTCACAATCGGCAGCCAAAATACTAAAATCTCCTAACACTGAACTCATGAGAAATGGAAAAGGAATTCTAATAATAGACGATTTAGTAGATAGTGGAAGAACGCTAGAAATTGTTAAAGAATTGTATCCGAAGGCTCATTATGCCACCATTTACGCTAAACCTAAAGGTAGACAGATGGTGGACTCTTTCATTACAGAAGTCAGCCAAGATACATGGATATTTTTTCCATGGGACATGGCGTTGCAGTACGTAGCCCCATATCGGGGAAAAGATTAATCACAGTTTTGATTGGTAAAATCAGTGCAAACACTTTATCAGTCCCCAAGAGACACCGACTTTTTTCAAAATCCTTTTTCATTTTATCAGAAGGTGCGAGCTACAGGAAAAATGGTTCGATGGGCTAATTATGAAATGCCAGTGACCGCTGATTACACAACGGTCAACACTATTTTGCGAAATAGAGAATTTGTGCGCGAGCCTCCTTTAGGTTTTTTCTCTGGTGTTCCTAAGCATCTTATTCCTTTCTACGAAAACGAATCCCGATCTATGTTAGAGAGAGAACCTCCATATCATACCCGTTTAAAATCATTAGTGGCTCCTTTTTTTACAAATAAAAAACTTAAGCAGTTAAAAAATGATATGGAACACTTGAGCTATGCTTTAATAGAAAAAATTCCAACTTCAGAATTCGACTTAATAAGCAATTTCTCTCAAAAATTTCCAGTCATTGTCATTGCTAAAATACTTGGTGTTCCAGAAGTTATGGCGCCACAATTAGTAAAGTGGTCGAATGAAATGGTAGCAATGTATCAAGCCAGAAGAAATAAACAAATTGAGATAAAAGCGGTTGCTGCAACCAAGAATTTTTCTACATATATAAAAACTTTATTAAAATATAAAAACGTGAACCCATCAGAAGATCTCATGTCCCATATTATAAGAGCAAATAACTCTGACAATCCGTTAAGCGATGAAGAAGTAATTTCAACAATTATTTTATTGCTAAATGCTGGCCACGAAGCAACGGTACACACGATTAGCAATGGGATAAAGACAATTTTAAGTTCGCCATTCTCTACTGAAGACTTGATAAGAGATCCAAAAAAACTTGCGGACGAAGTATTGCGATATTCTACACCTCTTCACATGTTCACTCGTTACAGTACAAAAAAAATTACACTATACGGTCAGCAATTAAATGTCGGTGATAAAATTGGTCTTCTGCTAGCGGGGGCCAATCGAGACCCAGAGCATTTTTTAGAACCAGAAGACTTTAACCCCTTACTTGATCGAAAAACAAACCTTACCCTTGGAGCAGGCCTCCATTTTTGTTTGGGAGCGCATTTAGCTCGCCTGGAATTAGAAATCGCTATTACAAGTCTAATTAAAAAAATTCCTAAAATGCGAATAAGTCAAACCCCACATTACCAAGATAACTTTCATTTTTATGGATTAAAAGAGCTTTTTTTAAAATCTTCAGATTAAATAAAAACAATTTATACGCTAAAGGCGACATAAAAATATAAGTAAATATTAAGCCACATCTAGACACTTTTTCGAGGGAATAAAAATGACAAATAGTAAAGAAATTATACCGTTAAGTAGAAAAGATTCCAACTCACTAATAAATAATGAGGCGTTTGGATTACAAAGAATAACAGAAATTATTAATCGATTAACCGATAAAAAAGACGGTTGTCCGTGGGACCAAATACAAACTAATTTGTCCTTAGCAAAACATACAATTGAAGAAGCATATGAAGTTGTTGAATCCATAGAGGGACAATCACCTGACGCAACCTGTAAAGAGTTGGGTGACTTGCTCTTTAATATTTTATTTCATATACATATTGCCACAAAAAATGATCTCTTCACTTTAAATGACGTTATTGATGAAACCGTAAAAAAAATGGTTTTACGTCACCCTCATGTTTTTAACGGAAAAAAGATACAATCCGTAAACGAGGTAAATGAACAATGGGAAGAAATCAAACGTTCGGAAAAAAATATCCGCGGACGTGGCCAAATAGAGCAAGAATTCAATAATATTGCAGCAAACATCCCAGCTTTGACACATAGTGCTAAAATACAAAAGAAAGTGGCTAACATTGGTTTCGATTGGAATGCGTCATTCGAAATTATTAACAAAATTTATGAAGAAATTGATGAATTTATTGATGAGGAGGAAAAGGATAGTGACACGGGCAAGTTAGATGAACTCGGAGATATTTTATTTTCTGTTGTTAACCTTGCTCGATATGTCGGCATTGATCCCGAAACAGCTCTTCGATCTACAAATCGAAAGTTTATTAAAAGGGTAGTAGAAATGGAAAAATTCATGGGTCGGTCTGGAAAGGAAATTAAGAATACGAATAAAAAAGAGTTAAATCTGATATGGCAGAAAATAAAACGTGGACACTAGATACTAAGCATATTATTGCTTCCCACTAGTAAAAGATCTTGAACTAGAAAGAAAATGAGTTTGCAAAGATACTAAAAAGAGTACCTAGATAGTCTATGAATCGAGAAACGATAGAACTTAGATGCGAGTCCGCGGGCCTTCGTATGACAGAGCAACGCAGAGTGATAGCTAGAGTATTACAGGAAGCAAAAGATCACCCAGACGTTGAGCAGGTGTATTCGAGGGCAGTAGAAGTTGATCCTGCAATATCAATTGCAACTGTTTACCGAACGGTTAAGCTTTTTGAAGAAGCTAGAATACTTGAAAAACTTGAATTTGGCGATGGTCGAGCTCGATACGAAGATGCGGAACGAGATCATCATGATCACTTAATTGATATGCAAACGGGCCAAGTAATAGAGTTTGTTGATAAAGAAATTGAATTGCTTCAAGAAAAAATAGCAAAGCGCTTAAACTATAAGTTACTCGGACATAGACTTGAACTCTATGGAACAAAAATAAAAATAAGGAAAAATGAGGATTAAAAATGAGCGTTATAACTAGTATCTCAGCAAGAGAAATAATCGATAGTAGGGGAAATCCTACGGTTGAGGTAGACACTTTTTTAGAAGATGGCTCGTTTGGAAGGGCTTCCGTTCCTTCAGGTGCTTCGACAGGAGCACACGAGGCAATTGAATTGAGAGATCACGATGCATCTAGGTTTAATGGTAAGGGTACATTAAAGGCTGTAAAAAATGTAAATCAAATTATCAATTCACTTATCTGCGGTGTAGATGCAGGCGACCAAGGAAGTATAGATCAAGCTTTGATTTTAGCAGATGGTTCAGTAGACAAAAGTTATCTTGGAGCAAATGCTCTTCTCGGGGTTTCTCTTTCTGTTGCTCATGCAAATGCAAAAAGTTGTTCAAAACCTCTCTATGCAAATATTAGCAAAGATCCGGCAACAACTTTACCTGTACCAATGATAAACATTATTAATGGTGGCGAGCACGCCAATAACAAGATCGATATTCAAGAATTCATGATCATGCCAATTTCCGCTAACAGCATATCAGAAGCATGTCAAATGGGTTCAGAAGTTTATCACGCCCTAAAAAAAGAAATAAATCGACTCGGATTGAGCACTGCTGTTGGAGACGAAGGTGGGTTTGCACCGGATCTTAAGTCAACACACCAAGCGCTAGACATTATCGTAGTAGCAGTCAATCAAACAGGTCTTATACCAGGAGAAGACATCTATTTAGCCTTAGACTGCGCAGCAACAGAATATTTTGATGGAACGGAATATAATCTTTTCGGAGAAGGGTTAAAGCTTACATCTCAACAAAACGTAGAATTCTTAGAAAACTTGGCAAATAATTACCCGATTATCTCTATTGAGGACGGGATGGCAGAGGACGACTGGGAAGGTTGGAAATTACTCACAAATTCACTTGGGGATAGATGCCAACTTGTTGGTGACGATCTTTTTGTAACCAATCAACAGCGCCTAAGATCTGGCATCGAAAAGGGTGTAGCGAATTCTATTTTAATTAAACCAAACCAAATTGGAACTTTGAGCGAAACACTGGAGACGATGGCATTAGCCAAAAAGCATAAGTATAAATGTATTATCTCGCACAGATCAGGAGAAACGGAAGACACGACGATTGCAGATATCGCGGTTGCTACAAATTGTGGGCAGATAAAAACTGGTTCAATAAGCAGAACAGATAGAACTTGTAAGTATAATCAACTCTTAAGAATTGAAGAAGAACTCGGAAGCACAGCAAAATATTTTGGAAAATCAGCTCTACCGATCTATTGAAGCATAACACATTAAAAATTATTAATGGAACAAAGCAAACCTCATTTCAATATTGTAACACCAAGCAATATACGACAAGTTTTCAAAGTTGAGAAAATTAAATTTTCCCAAAGGTTATCGCAACTTTTAGAGACAACTAAAGTAACTTCGCTTCGAATCAAACATTCTGATCTCAGTCCGAGTGAATTGAGTGAAATCAGTGATCATATAAAAAAAATTAACAATAATAGGGTTCCAATTTTACTTGAGAACAATATACAGCTTGTATTACAACTCAATTTGGATGGAGTCCATCTAACAACTGGTCAGAAGCTGGTTAAGACAGCAAAATCAACTCTTAGTAAAAATCAGGTAGTAGGATCCTTTTGCGGGCTATCAAAGCACTCTGGACTTGTTGCGGCTGAGCACGGAGCAGATTATATTACATTTAATGCCGATTATCATTCAGCACGAACATCCAAAGATACCGCAGAGTTATTTAAATGGTGGGCAGAATTTATCGAGGTTCCTCTTATGGGAGAATGCTCAAAAAACGACTTAATATCAAGCAATATATGGAATTACTGCGATTTTTTTTCATTAAGGGATAGCGTTTGGCGATTTGAAAAGTCTTTTGATCGATATTTTAGACCTTCTCAAACTAACTCTTAACTCGCAAATCGTTTCTTAATTAATGACTCGGCTGCTAATGCTAATTTTTTTCTATCACCAATTTTTTTTGCATCGATCGGTTCCTCGAAAGTAACTTTAACCGTACCTGATTTTACGTTAGCGACTACATTAAAAATGTGATTAATCAAATTCATATCTCCCCACCAACCAAAAATTGTTGGATTAGCCAAATCTGAGTGGTGATAGACTAACGATACTGGTTGCACAAGCACTGCTGATCCATCTTTTTTATCAAGAGATACGAAAACCTCAAAAAGTGCTGATTTAAATGGTAAAACATACGAACCATCAGTACTAGTTCCTTCAGGAAATAAACAAAGTCTTTTACCAAACTGCAAAAACTTAACTAAATCACTCTGCTGCCTTTTAGCTGCCACTGCGCGTCTTTCAATAAAAACAGTATCTGCAATGTAAGCGAGAAACCCAAACACTGGCCATTGCTTTACCTCAGACTTTGCAACAAATGAAATATTTAAGATACTTTGAAGCACTAATATATCTAACCAAGAAACATGGTTACATACATAAAGATCGGAAGAAGTATAGCTTCCGTGTACTTCTACGCGAACATTGCAAAGCCATAATCCAAATTTTGACCACAAAGATCGTATACAAAAATCAAAGCCCCCTGGTTTGATTTTTTTTACAAACTGAGCAATGAGATATAATGGTAAAAGAATGAGAGTCAAAAGCATGAAGACTAAAAGTTTAAAAAAGGCTAACACGTATTTTTTGAATTGGACAAGCAAAAAAGTTATTTTAAAAATAAAACTCAACAAATTATTTTTTCTTGGAGCCACTATAAAGTTCCTTGTATTTACTATTCATCGAGTTAGTTTTTATCATTAAGCCAACATCTATCGTATTAAATTTATTATCAACGAACGCTCCATCACTTACTCGAGCTCCCATTCTCAAATATGCTTTTAGCAAACCAGGCATCTGATCCATAGCAATTTTATGATTTAGAAGATCAAGTGGAATAATATTCATATCAATATAACCTGATTCCTTTGCTCTAAACTTTAATCTCTCCGGGGCGCTAAACTTTTGCTTTAGTAAAGTTAACGCAGAGCCAAACTTAGAAGCATTGGTGCCATGAAAGGAAGCTACTCCAAACAGGAGAACTATTTCTCGCTTTATTGAATATTCAGCTAATCCCAACCAAAGGAAATGTATTGCAAGGCTGCCTCTATATTTTATATCCACGCAAGCTCGACCAATCTCAAGTGACTTTTTATGTTCCGTCGTTAGTTTATCCAAATCATATTCAGTAGCTGAATAAAACCCTAGCGCTCTATGTGCTACTCTGGACTCCATTAATCGCATTGTTCCAACTATATTTGATCCACTTAGACGATTTTTGGCTCTTTTATCGATTAAAACAAGATGATCGCAATAAGGATCAAATTTATCCCTCTCAACTAATTGAGCTTCATGTTCTTTTGAAACTTTAGCTCCAAATTCTTTAACAAAGACTTTATAACGCAGCTTTTGTGCCGCCAAAACCTCAGCATTATTTATTGTTAATCGAACTTCGAACTGATCCGAATTAGTTTTGTGCATCGATAACCTTTTTTTTATCAAAACAATGGTTGAATTCAGGACTACAGTTCATTAATTTTATCTTTTAAAAGCTCACTTTGCTATATCTACTTTCAGCTCTTTTTTGAATAAAAGAGCCTTAGCTCGATAAGTAAGAGCACTCTCAAGGATATTTTTTATCTCATTTTCTTTTAAATCTCTTACTGCTTTAGCAGGTGAACCTAATATTAATTTCCCATGCTCCAAAAACTCTTTTTGTTCGGTAACTAGTGCTCCTGCACCAACAATGCAATTGTTTCCAAGCCGTGCACCATTCAAAATTATTGCTCCCATTCCAATAATACAATTATTACCGATAGAACATCCATGAAGGATTGCCCCATGACCAATAGTACAATTATTTCCAATTTGGATTTTATAACCTACATCAGTATGCAGAATGCAATTTTCTTGGATATTAGTTCCAGAGCCGATTGAAATTCGCTCATTATCACCCCGGATCGTCGCCCCAAACCAAACGGAAGCAAATTCATTTAGTTCGACATCGCCAATAACACTGGCAGTACCTGCAATCCAATATTTATCGTTTGACGGCAACTTAGCCTTTGTTGAACTAATGGAAAAAACAGTCATGTATATCGCTCTTCGAATTCATAATTTAACGAATTAACAAACTCGACTAAAACTTGCCGATTAACTCTTCTTAATCGTTCGGTACGAATTATTGACTTTATATCCTGGTGAACCAATTCAATATTCTTATTAACAAGTATATAATCATATTCTGACCAATGACTAATTTCTTCTTTTGCCTTCATCATCCTTGATTTAACAACACCAGCCGAGTCTTGTCCTCGTAAAACTAATCTGTTTTCTAATTCTTGAATTGATGGTGGTAAAATGAAAATTGAAACAACAAATTTCCTAAGATGTGAATTCCTGATCTTTATGCCGCCCTGCCAATCAACATCAAAAAGAACGTCACGACCATTAGCAATAGCATTTTCTACCGGCGTTTTTGGGGTGCCATATTTGTTACCAAAAACATCAGCATATTCAAGCATCTCACCCGCCTGAACCATGTTTTCAAATTCACTATTAGTCTTGAAAAAATATTCTCTACCTTCTTTTTCACCTTCCCTTGGCATTCTTGTAGTCGCTGAAATTGAAAAAGTGACGTTAGGATCATCATTTAATATACGCCTAGACGCACTCGTTTTTCCAGCTCCTGATGGTGAGGAAATAATAAACAAAATTCCTTCAGAGTATAATAAATTAGAATCCATTTATTTCTCCCAATCCATTGGCCAATATAGCGAAATATTCAAAAAATTCTTTTATGACCTCTTAAATCCTAATCACTTCAACGCGTCTGCAGCTCTTGAGCAACCATAAAAGCTAATTCTAAGGACTGACTAGCATTTAAACGAGGGTCACATGCAGTATGATATCTCAGGGATAAATCTTCATCAGCAATAGCTTGTAATCCACCAGTACACTCAGTAACATCTTTGCCAGTCATTTCAATATGAATTCCCCCAGGGATTGTTCCTTCTGATTTATGGATAGCAAAAAAGTCTTTTACCTCTTGCAGCACCCTGTCAAAAGGACGTGTTTTGAAACCAGTATGTGATTTAACAGTGTTACCATGCATTGGATCACAAGACCAGACCACCTCAAATCCTTCGCGCGTAACAGCTTTAATTAATCTTGGTAAATATGTATCGCTCTCATTTGCACCAAATCTTGTTATTAAGGTAACTCGACCCAATTCATTACTTGGATTTAATTTTGTAATTAATTTAATCAATTCTTCCTCAGTGAGCGACGGGCCACATTTCAAACCGATTGGATTTATTACTCCAGAACAGAACTCCACGTGAGCACCGTCAACCTGCCTAGTTCGATCACCAATCCAAATCAAGTGACCTGAGCCTGCAACAGTCATTCCGGATGTGCTATCCACTCGACATAGGGCTTCCTCATATTCAAGGAGTAATGATTCATGGCTTGTATAAAAATCTACTTTGTGAAGCATTTCATTTTCAGTGGATGATACGCCAGCTGCTTTCATGAATTCTAAAGACTCCGAAATCTTGTCTGCTAAATGATGGAATTTTGAATATTCCTCACCTCCCATAGCACTTTCAAGGGTCCAAGAATGCACCCTTTTTATATCAGCAAATCCTCCTTGAGAAAATGCTCGTAAAAGATTCAAAGAAGCCGCCGCTTGAGTATATGCTTGAAGCATTCTTTGCGGATCAGGAACTCTTTGATCTATAGGCATGCCATTTATTATATCTCCCCGATAAGATGGAACTTCAATTTCATTAACGATTTCAAAATCTGATGATCGTGGTTTAGCAAACTGACCAGCCATTCTTCCAATCTTAACTATTGGGCATTTCCCTCCAAAGGTCAGAACTACCGCCATCTGAAGTAAAACTTTAAAACTATCTCTTATTAAATCTGCATTAAATTCGTCAAAACTTTCCGCGCAATCACCGCCCTGAAGCAAAAAGGCATTCCCGCGACTAACCTCGGCTAACTGCATTTTTAAGCGCCGGGCCTCTCCAGCAAAGACTAAAGGAGGATAATTAGATAGTTGCCTTTCAACTGCCTCAAGTTCTAACTTATTTTCATAAGTAGGCATTTGAACTCTTGGAAGGCTGCGCCAGCCGTCTTTTGTCCATTTATTTAGCATGTCAAACAACTCCTAACATTAAAATCTATATTGTATAAGGTACTAAATCCCTTAGCACCACCCTTGAGAGTTATATTTTTAGATAACACTGTTAGTATTTTAACTATTGACCTTTTTATTCCTCAGGATCATCAATTAAGAGGTAAGAATTATCGCAGTAGATGCTGACACTAATTTTGATCAGAACTATGAGAAAAAAAATGCCTTAGATAGGAACCTTTATGCAAAATTATATATTTGTTCTGCTTGAAAATTTTTCACTTTTAGCATTCTCTAGTGCAATCGAACCCCTACGACTTGCAAATCGTATGTCTCAAGAGAACAAATTCCGTTGGAACCTTGTTAGTTTAGAAAAAGATCACGTTGTTTGCTCGAATGGTACGAAAATAAAGTGTGACACCGATCTTGATATGACAACGTATCGAGAAGATATCATAATAGTTTGCGGTGGGACCAATATAAAAGATAATATGACAAAAAAGTTGTTAGGCTGGCTACGAAAGGAAGCTAGGAAAGGTCTACGTATTGGTGGTTTATGCACAGCCTCTCAAATTTTAGCAAAAGCCGGTTTGCTCGACCAGAAAAAGTGCACAATACACTGGGAAAATCGGGACTCATTTATAGAAGATTTTCCAGAACATTTGTTAACTTCATCTATCTATACGGTTGATGGTAATCGATATACTGCAGCAGGCGGGGTCGCATCCGCTGATTTAATTTTACATCTCATTGGAAAGGAATTTGGAGCAGAGCTTGCGAATGCAGTTGCAGACCAAATGATTCATACATCAATCAGAACAGAAAAAGATAGCCAACGCTTATCCATTCCAACTCGAATTGGTGTAAGACACCCGAAGTTAGCAGCTGTTTTGGAGTTAATGGAACAATCGCTGGAAGAGCCAAACTCTCCCTCTGAACTAGCCTTTAAAGTCGGAGTTTCAACTCGCCAGCTTGAACGTTTATTCAGGCGTTATCTTAATCGATCGCCAAAACGCTATTACATGGAGCTACGTCTTCAGAAGGCCCGAAATTTATTGCTACAAACAGACATGACTATAATCAATGTGGCCCTTGCCTGTGGATTTTCATCACCATCGCACTTTTCGAAATGCTACCGTAACCATTTTTCAAATACTCCATATAGAGAAAGAGGTTCAACCGATAATCACTAATCTTTTGGTCACCATCATATCTAAAAATTTATCTCAGCAGCATTGTGAATCGGGAATATTTTTAAATTTTCTTTCCTTCCACGGATCTCTACCAAGTCACTATTAAATTTATCTAAGTTTAGCTTTGCTTTTTCAGCAACATATTGAGAAATAACAAGTTCGCAAGCGTACTTTTTTGACAGTTCTTCTAATCGACTTGCTACGTTTACATTATCTCCAACAGCAGTTTCGGAAAATTTTTCCCCATAACCCATCAAGCCAACAATTGTATCCCCTGCATGTATACCCATGCCAAATCTAATATCTTCTGAAAATTCAATTTTCATTTGACCATTCAATGATTTCATATTTTCTGATATTTGAGAGGCGGCCTTTACTGCATTTTTACAATTTTCAGCTATTTCCTCACTAGAATCGAAAATTGCCATGATCCCATCGCCAATGAATTTATCAAGTCGGCCAAAATTTGACTCTATTATTTTTCCACACACTGAATAATATTTGTTTAAAATATAAACAACATCGTAAGCTAAATTCTTTTCTGAAAGTTTTGTGAAACCTCTAAGATCAATAAAGAGTATAGCGGTTTCTTTCTCTTTCCCCGATAGTGCTTTAGGGTTAGTGGCCTTTTCAAGTGAATTACGTGAGTTAACTAATGGAATAATCGACAAATCGCTTGAGGGCCTTAACTGGCAAGCAAGACGTATATTTTCTTCAAGACCAATTCTGTCTAGAGCTCTTTTTTCGTAAGTATTTGGAGCTGGTAGAGAATCTTGGTTCGAAATTACTTTTACACGACATGTGGTACATCTACCTTTTCCACCACAGACGGATTGATGAGGAATCTTTGCAATTCGACTAGCTTCCAAAATCGTTGTTCCTTTAGAAATAGTAACTGTCTCACTTCCGGGATATTGAATTTTAATCCGTCCAAAATATTTTGCTCTTACAACATTAGCTACAGCAACTAATATTATTCCAAGAACAAAAAGAGGATAGTAGTTATCGATTATAGATGTAACAGCCATATATAGAGAATTCGATTCTTGTGGAATTACTTCGTTAATGATTGAAATCAGAAAATTTTTGTCACCTTGCAGTGATTTAGCATAAGATAATAAACTTTATTCCTTTAGACCTGACCAGAATCCAAATATACCCAAAACAGGAATGCCTATGTAGATCGTATAAAAATATTTAACATACTTTTTGTACGATCTCATATTGTATCTCAAAAGCGTGTTTATCCCCATTACTCCATGAACCCAAATGAAAATGACAAAAATCGAGACAAAAATCGCAGTGCCAATTATACCACCTGAGGATTCACCAAAAATCATATCCGAAAAGCCAAATTCATAGGTAATTTTTTTTTCAAAAATTCTAGTTGTAATGAAAGCCGATGAGACGTGATGGAGTATAAAAAAAAGCCCAATATAGGAAAAATAATTTGGATCCATTCCTTGCGAGATATTTTAAAAGATTTCCGTTTCGCAAGATCATAAAAGCCCAAAGGAACATGCGTTAAAAAAGAGCCATAAAGCAAGACCGTTCCGATTGGATTTTTCCAAAGAAAATGAAAATAAGTTTCCTTAACATAATCTCCGGCTGGTATAGATAAAATATTTACTGAATGATTTAACAAGTGGGTAAAGACATAAACGAATAGTATAAGTCCGGAGAAAATTCTGAGTTTCCTTACTATAGAATTTAGGTCTTCTTTCATGACATGAATACGTCTTTCTGTTTTTTTCCTATATTGGACCCATTTTTAGTTAGAAGTTATGTGCCTGACAAGTATATTATTATAATTCTCTCTTTTGCTCAACATGTGTAAATTACATGAAAAAGTAATTAGTATAACTATTTAAATAGATTTCAATTACTCTATCTAATCCGGCTAAAAAAACAACATTAATAAGGAACTTAGAGAATGATAAAGGAACCGCTTTTAAAGACTGTTGTTGGTTCATTTCCAAAGCCTGATTATCTTATGATTGAGGATTGGTTCTAAAACTAGCTTTGTTAATTGCTAAAGACAGGCATAAATTGGTTTGAAAACCACCATCGCGGTCGTATTTTGCCAATGGTTTTCAGTCAACAAATCAACAAACCATCAACAGTAAAAATAGAAAATGCTTTATAGTTTTATAAAAAATGCGTGGCCAAGTGATAAACAAAAATAGACAGAAAGGATTTTGGTGCCCGAGGAGAGAGTCGAACTCTCACACCCGTAAGGGCGGCGGATTTTGAATCCGCTGCGTCTACCATTCCGCCACTCGGGCTTGTAATCTTGTGGATAGTGCTTCTTGTTGCTTACGTCAATTGTAGATTTTAACTAATTTATAGGATAAGGCTCAATTAAAGATATATCTGAGGAACTTACTGATTACTAAATTATATACAAACATATTAAAAATTTCTGAAAGAAAGTTTGCTCCGATTGTCTTGAGTCTAGTAGCATTTTGGGAGTCTATTATATTTCCGTTACCCCCAGATCTAATTTTGATTCCTATGTCATTAGCTCGGAGAGATCGTGCACTAGTCTTCGCAGGGTTAGCTACTATTTTTTCCGTATTTGGGGGTATTATAGGATATCTTCTTGGTTCTCTCTTTTGGACTGAAATTGGAAAACCTTTAACTGCATCATTGGGTTATAGTGAGGTTTACACATCCTTTGAAATTTTATTTGAAAGGTACGGTATTTTAATTGTGATTATTGGCGCTCTTACGCCATTCCCATTCAAAGTTATTGCTATTCTTTCAGGTCTAATGGGTTACTCTTTCACTAGCTTTCTTATTGCTGCTTTCTTTTCAAGAGGTCTTCGATTCTATATAATCGCTGGAATAATTTTCATCTGGGGAAGTAAAATAGACAGTTTACTGAAAAACTATTTAGGGTTAGTGTTTATTGCATTTACTAGTATTTTAATAGGAGCGTATGTGTTTTTCAATTGACATTTTTTTTCCATACAAAACAAGTAATTTTGGGCTTGTTACTTTGCTCTTCTGCGTTACTAGTTAGTGTTTTCTATTTCGAATACGTTGGCGGCATAATTCCTTGCAAATTGTGTATTTGGCAAAGACTCCCACACGCAATTGTGGTCTTTTTAGGTATATTTGCACTAGTTAATAACAATTATCGATTAATTATATCTCTCACATGCTCACTAACAATTTTCTCTGGTTTTCTTCTTTCCGGTTACCACGTGGGGATTGAACACAAACTTTGGCCTGGTCCGCAAAGTTGCTCTGGTATTGATGCCCTTAATACCTTAAGTCCTGATTTATTTCTAGAGACTATTTTAAAAGCTCCAATTACCAAATGCGATGAAGTAACATGGTCATTTTTGAAGATATCAATGGCCGGCTGGAATTTTATTTTTTCTTTTTTACTTACTATAATCTGGTCACAAACAACACTGCAGGTTTTTAAAACCTCAAAAACTTAACTTTCAAGTTCCGCGTCCCAATAGAGAAAATCAATCCAACTTTCATGTAAATAATTAGGAGGAAATTTTCTACCTTTATTCATAAGAACCTCAACTGAAGGTTTTTTCGGTTTTTTTAGTATTTTCATTCCGGACGACTTCAAATCTCGACTTCCCTTTTGTAAATTACACGAACTACAAGCGGCTACGACATTTTCCCAAGTTGTTTTCCCACCTCGACATCGTGGTAAAACGTGATCAAATGTCATTTCACCTTTTTTTCCACAATATTGACAAGAAAACTCATCTCTTAAAAATAAATTAAATCTTGTAAAAGCTGATGACTTTGATGGCCTCACATAATCCCTTAGAACAACAACAGAAGGAATTTTTATTGATACAGATGGTGAGTGCACTGTCTCTTCGTATTCAGCAATAACATCCACGCGATCTAAAAATTTTGCTTTTATAGCGTCCTGCCAAGGCCACACAGACAAAGGAAGATAAGATAAAGGTCTATAATCGGCATTTAAAACAAGTGCCGCGCGCTTATTTAAGAAATTTGGTTGCTTTGGGAAACATACGTTTGAGTTAAAGCCCATGATCCCGCTCTCCATTTTTCTTTAGCTTAAATTAGTAACTACCACATTTATAAGTCAATTTATTTTCCACTACCATATTTATATAAAAAATTTATTCAATTTATGTCTTAAAACCATTCTTTCAAACTATAGAAGAATATTTTTTCATAACACTTCCAAAAAAGGATCTTACACAACATGCTCTTTAAGAAAATCTAGCGCTTTATTGAGTCCGTCTGGAGCAATGCCGTGACCCACACCAGTTGACAAATGCTTCTTAACGTTAAAATTTAAAGAAGTTAATTCCTCGACTGCCTCTGGCAAACAAGCTGAGCTAACCACCTGATCTTCGTTACCATGAACCAATAATATTGGGGGACGCGAATTAATCCTTTCTTTTAAAACATCAACGTTTATTAACTTTCCCGAGAACCCAATTATTCCACCAAGTGGAGCCTTTCTTTGTGGTCCCATATAGAGGCTCAGCATAGTGCCCTGGGAGAAGCCAAATAGAAAGACATCTTCATCACTAACTCCTTCGCCAGATATTAAATTATCAATCCAGTCGTTGGCAACACGTGACATTTTATCTAACTCTTTCATTGCTACCATGTGAGAAGATCCGTCCATGTCAGGAATTGGAAACCATTCGAAACCGACCGGCGACATCGAACATTTAGTTGGAGCATCTGGAGCAACAAACAGTGTATCTGGAAGACTATTAGAAAGTACGTTTCCAATACTCAATAAGTCAGCGCCATCAGCACCGTAACCGTGTACAAAAACAACAATTGATTTTGTATTACTTGATTTAGCCTCTAATCTTTTAAAGTTCATTTTCATACTCTAGTTATACCCTCCTATTCTTAATATAACCATAAAAATTCCAAATAATCAGCGCTGCTATTGTTCTAAATGGTCTCCAACCTTGAGAAAGATAATCTAATTCCTTATCAGATGGGCGCTTATTCATATTAAACAACGCTCTAGTTCCTTCCTTCAAAGCTAAATCACCAGAGGCGAACACATCTGATCTCCGCAAACTAAGCATAAGATAAATTTGAGCCGTCCATAAACCGACCCCTCGAACAGAAAGCAACTCACTAATTATGTCAGAATTTGATTTGTCCAGAAACATATCATAATTAATCTCTGCCAATGCCAGTCCTTTCCCATAAGAAATTTTTTTTTTGACATTCCTAAATCTCTTAAAACGCTCTCATCTACAACTGAAAAGGACTTAATTTGAGTTAAATTGCTGTCAATTAACTTTTTCCAAATGGAATTTGCGGCAGCTATAGAAATTTGTTGCCCTACAATGATTTTCAACAATCCTTCAAAACCAGTATTTCCTTTTCGCATTTTCGGAAGGCCACAAACTGACACGGCTTTTAAAAATTTAGGTTCTTTCTTCACGAGTTCCGAAACAGCTATTTCAATATCTTTAGTGCGATTTAAGATCAAATTTTGCATTTTTTTTCAATTCAAAAATTATTAAACAGGAACAACCTTACTTTGAAGAAGTTTCCAATTAAGTGCATCAAGTAAAGCTTGAAAACTAGCGTCTATTATATTTGGCGATACACCAACGGTTGACCAACGGTTTCCGTCGGAGTCTTCACTATCTATCAACACCCTTGTAACGGCTCCTATCCCTCCTGAGGTAATTCTAACTTTAAAATCAACCAATTTAATATCATCAATATAGGATTGATATGGGCCAATATCTTTACTAATCGCCCGAGCTAATGCATTTACAGGACCTCGGTCGGATCCATCTTGATCCAAGCTTTCTGAAATTGAAAGAACCTTCTTATTACCAATCTTAAGAGCAACCATAGCCTCAGATAAAGTTACTACCTCATTATATTTATTTTTACGACGTTCCATTAAAACTCGATATCTTTTGACCTCGAAATAATTCGGGAGTGAACCCAATATTCTATGAGCTAATAATTCAAAAGATGCTTGCGCAATATCAAAAGAAAACCCTTCATCTTCCTTTTCCTTTATTTTACTTAAAATTGCGTCCAGGTTTGGATTATCTTTTTCTACTTTTACTCCTGCATCTGCCAAGCGGGATAGAAGATTAGATCTTCCTGCTTGATTAGACATTGGGATAATTCTTTGATTGCCCACCAAACCTGGATCAATATGCTCATAAGTCTTTGGGTCTTTTAAGACAGCACTAGCATGCAAACCGCCTTTATGCGCGAACGCGGAAGTGCCGACATAGGGAGCCCCTCTATTCGGAACTCTATTAAGCACATCGTCCAAAAGTCGTGAGGTTTGCGTCAAGAGCCCTAATTCATTTTTTGAGATACTCAACTTAAGCATCGTTGAATAAGGCTCTTTTAAAAGTAGAGTTGGGATTAAAGAAACTAAATCCGCATTTCCACAGCGTTCCCCAAGACCATTGAGTGTGCCTTGGAGATGTCGAACCCCCGCATTAAGGGCTGCCAATGAATTTGCAACTGCATTTCCAGTATCATTATGAGCATGAATACCCAAGTTTAATCTTGGTATGCCTCCTTTGATTACAGCATTTACTATATCAAACACTTCATCGGGAAGCGTTCCTCCGTTTGTATCACACAAAACAATCCACCGAGCTCCACTCGACAAAGCTACATCTAAAGTCTTCAATGCATATTTGGAGTTTGATTTATATCCATCAAAAAAGTGCTCAGCATCAAATATAGCCTCTCGACCTAAGTTCTTTAGATATTGGATTGAAGTTTTAATATTATTCAGGTTTTCTTTTAACGAAACACCGAGAGCATTTGTTACGTGAAAATCGTTACTTTTACCTACTAAGCAAACGGCTTGAGTTCCAGAGTTTACTACTGCCGATAAAACATCATCATTTTCTACGGAAAACCCTTGCCTCTTTGTCATGCCAAAGGCGCTAAGAATTGATGTGTCTAAGTCAGCTACAATAGAAAAAAAATCGTCATCCGTTGGGTTTGCTCCAGGCCATCCACCTTCAATATAATCAACTTTTAATTTGTCTAAGGCAGATGTTATCAAAACTTTATCTTTGGTGGAAAATTGCACTCCTTGTGTTTGCTGACCATCTCTCAATGTAGTATCATATATATAAAGTTTCTCTTTACTCATCATAAATCTTTCAGTTTTTTTTGATCAAAATTAGGACTTAAACTCCATTGGGTTTTATCAGATTGATCGTTTATTAATATCCCTACCGCTTCCATTTTTTTTCTAATCAGATCTGCCTTTGTAAAATCTTTAGTTTTCTTCGCAGCCGAGCGTTTATTAATTATTGCTTCAATCTTGTGCCTATCAATTTCATCTAACCGACGTTTTTTGTGTTCAACATCGTGAAAATCCTGCTCCAAGAGGCCTAAGAATTGAGCAGAAGCAAGTAAGTCAGAAAAATTCTCTGCCGCAGCCAACGCGTGAAGTTCTGCGAATGCCTTCGGAGTATTTAAATCATCGGCTAATGCCTTTAGAATCGTTGGCGAAGGTCTCTCTGAGGCCACAGTACCAGCACATAACCCTCGCCATTTACTTAGAATCTTTGAACATTCAGCAACGCGTTGGTGTGTCCAGTCAAGTGGTTGTCTATAATGAGTTGACATTAAAACCATCCGAATAACCTCTCCTGTTAAACCGGACGAAATTAAATCTTGTACTGTTAAAAAATTCCCTAAAGACTTTGACATTTTTTCTCCCTCAATTTGAAGAAATCCATTGTGCATCCAAATATTTGCAAAACCGCTAGTAGGATAAGCGCAGCAACTCTGTGCAATCTCATTTTCATGATGTGGAAATACCAAGTCAATGCCTCCACCATGAATATCAAAAGCCTTACCAATTAATTCATCTATCATTGCCGAACACTCTATGTGCCAGCCCGGCCTACCCCTACCCCAAGGGCTATCCCAACCGGGGTCTTCCACCTCTGACGGTTTCCAAAGCACAAAATCAAGAGGATCACTTTTATTTTCTGAAACAGCGACTCTACTCCCCGACACCATTTCTTCCAATTTTCTGTTAGACAAAAGGCCATAATCAGGAAATGATCTAACGGAAAATAACACATGGCCCGCATCATCAAGATAAGCATTTTTCTTATTTAAAAGAATTTTTATCTGTCTTATCATTGCATCAATATATTCAGTAGCTCGAGGGCTTTCAGTTGGTTCTAAAACATTTAGCTGATTCATGTCTTGTTTATACCACTCAATAGTTTCATCGGTAATGCTCGTAATCGATCGTCCAGTATCTCGCGCCTGTTTATTTATCTTATCATCAATATCAGTAAAATTTCGAACATAAGTAACACAAGTTTTACCAAAAACTTGTCGTAGAAATCTAAATAGGACGTCAAAGACGACTGCTGGCCTAGCATTACCAATATGCGCCCTCTCATAAACCGTTGGGCCACATACATAAAACTTTATATCTTTCGAATTAATTGGTTTAAAGAAAGTCTTCTTTTTCTCTTTTGTATCATAGAACCTGATTTTCATTTTAAAATCGCTTTCCTACAACCGGACAAAATAAGTTCTTACCTCGAGAATCGCATTTTTTACATTAAGTTCCTAGCACTGTATTGTCTAAAATCAAGCAATAGCATAAAAACACTTAAACATTATTTGTATTTAACGATTTGAAATGAACATGGTCCCTGATTTGTTAGAAATAAGAAAATAAGTTATGAATTGCAATGAATAATTCACACTTATACTCAACTGTAAGAAAAATCATACTCATAATAATCGTGGGCATGCTTACATCAAATTGTTCACATTACCTCACAGATGGAACGAATAGCATCACTAGTGACCCCTTTGAAAAGTATAATCGAATAACTCACAAGTTTAATAAGATTGTTGATCGAGGAGCACTCCTACCAGCGTCACAAATTTATGGTGGTTCAGTCCCCCAATATTTCCGACTAGGGGCGGCATCTTTTCATGGCAACCTGCAAGAGCCCAAACGCTTTATAAACCATTTAGTTCAACTTCAGTTTAGAAAAGCATCAGTAGACGTAAGCAGATTCGCAATAAACAGCACTGTTGGACTTCTAGGGTTATTTGATGCCGCATCCTGGTTTGAATTATTTCCCGAAAAAACAAACTTTGATGAAACATTCGCTTCCTGGTCAATTCCGACTGGTCCGTATCTAGAAATACCCCTCTTAGGATCAAGCTCAGTCCGAGGTTCATTCAGCATATTCGCAGATTACACTGTTAACCCACTGTTAATGTTGCCTGGACCTATACCAAGTATAAGTTTTGCAACTTTTGAAATAGTAAATATTATCAACAACCGCTATCAATATTCTCAAGCCATTAATTCAATCTTATACTACTCGAGCGATAGCTATTCATCAACCAGATTGACTTATTTGCAGAAATTAAAATCTATTAATCAAGCTCAGGAAGAATTACCAATCGAGCTTTTTGATCCATTCGCAGAATATTAAAAATTATCAATGCCACCTTTAAATACTCTACTTGATAGTATATCAACATCATCTATTGTGCTAAGCTGGTCAGCATTTAACAATCCAATAGATTCATTAAAAATTCTATTTGCGTGTCTTAAACGAGCCCGATCCAGTGCATTTCTTATTGAACGAGCATTGGCAAAGTGAGCTTGATCTCTTCGCAATCTAATATAATCGCTTAGGGCTACAATAGCTTGAGGAGTCAACTTATAGTGCTGCTCCTTAAGAGTTTTTTGGGCAATTTCTAATAACTCGTCAGAGGTATAATCTGGAAATTCAATGTGATGAGCAATCCTTGATCGAAATCCAGGATTGCTTTCAAAAAACTTAGCCATTTTGTCTTTATAACCTGCCAAAATTACAACTAAATCGTCCCTATTATTCTCCATAACCTGAAGAAGAATTTCAATAGCTTCTTGCCCATAATCTCGTTCATTCTCAGGACGATATAGATAATAAGCTTCATCAATGAATAAGACCCCACCCATTGCCTTTTTTAAGACTTCTTTTGTTTTAGGCGCTGTATGCCCGATATACTGCCCTACAAGATCGTCTCTGGTGACGGAAACGAGATGTCCTTTCCTTACAAAACCAAGTTTATGAAGCAAATCTGCCATTTTTAGCGCTAGTGTTGTTTTGCCAGTTCCAGGGTTTCCAGAAAAACTCATGTGAAGTGTAAGAGGTTCGTTCACTAACCCAAGTTTACGTCGCGCTTTATCTACTATAAGCAAAGCCGCTGTTTCTCTGATACGCGTCTTAACTGGTTCCAATCCAGTAAGAGAAGTATCCAATTCGTCAAGTATTTCTCCGACACCGCTTTCTTTGAAATCCTTAGCTAAATCAACCTCTTCTACTATTTCTTGTTCTTCGCCTAGCACTTCTTCACTACACATTATCCACCAATGCAATTATAAATATTGTTAAAGTTAAAGAAAACATCAAGATTTTTGACCCTTGCCTTTAAACCTAATATCTCTCGCCCTCTGGAAGGTCAGTAGAATAGGGCGTTATTGAATATCTCACCGATCGTCCTCTAATTTCCTCCCGCGATAATCGAAAACCTTTTTCAGTCTTTGGTCTATTTGCGATGAATGACAGTCTTACAGACTCCCAGCCTGCAGTCGAGTCAAAAGCCATAATACGAATATACTTACCACCGTGAATTTTTCTACATTCATTCAACTCATACACAACAGCCGCAGCATCAGGATTATCGAACATAGGGTGGCCCCACATTTCCCAATATGTATTGCGCGGATGCGGATCATCAGTGTATTCCAAACTAACTGCCCAATCATTATCTATGCAGTACTGCACCTGAGTATGAATCTGTTGATCGGTTAAATCAGGTAAAAAAGAAAAAGCGCCTTGAGTTACTCTCATTTTATTTACTCCTTATGATGGTGTGTTAGTTGGTGCATAGTCTGGTGCATCAGTGGACGCATAATCAAATGTGACACCTTTCCAAGTGTCAAGAGCTTGCTGTAGGGGAGTACAGGTTTTAGCTGCATCTGCTAAAATTTGTGGTCCTTCAGCAAAATAATCCCGTCCAGAGTTTCGGGCGAAAACCATAGCTTCTAAAGCTACTCGATTAGCTTCAGCCCCTGCCTGTATCCCATGAGGATGGCCTATTGTTCCTCCCCCAAATTGCAACACAACGTCTTCGCCTAAATAATGGATAAGTTGATGCATTTGGCCAGCATGAATACCACCAGATGCAACAGGCATCATTTTGTTTAAAGAAGTCCAATGTTGATCGAAGAAAATTCCATTTTCAAGGGCTTGTGGATTAAACTCTTCTCTACATATATCATAATATCCCTTTGTTGTGGCAGGATCCCCCTCTAATTTTCCAACAACCGTTCCAGCATGAATATGATCAACACCTGCTAATCGCATCCACTTAGAAATAACTCTAAAAGAAACCCCGTGAGATTTTTGCCGTGTATAAGTTGAATGCCCTGCGCGATGCAAGTGCAAGATCATATCGTTATCTCGCGACCATTTTGCCATAGATTGAATAGCAGTGTAACCAATCACTAAATCAATCATAATAATGACTGACCCAAGTTCTTTAGCAAATTCCGCTCTTTTGTACATTTCTTCCATGGTACCGGCAGTTACATTTAAATACGTACCTTTTATTTCTCCCGTCGCGGCACTAGCTTTATTTACAGCTTCCATGCAATATAAAAAACGATCGCGCCAATGCATAAAAGGTTGGCTATTTATATTCTCATCATCCTTTGTAAAATCCAATCCACCCTTAAGAGCTTCGTAAACAACCCTACCATAGTTTCTTCCAGAAAGTCCTAACTTTGGTTTTACAGTAGCACCGAGTAAGGGTCGGCCAAAAACTCCAAGCCTTTCCCGCTCAACAACGATACCTGTTGCTGGACCTTGAAAGGTCTTAACGTAAGCCACAGGGAGTCTCATGTCTTCGAGTCGCAACCCTTTAAGAGGTTTAAAACCAAACACATTACCGATTATTGATGCTGTCAAATTTGCAATAGAACCTCCCTCAAAAAGATCAAGATCATAAGCGATATAAGCAAAATACTGCCCTGGTTCATGAGGGACAGGATCAACCCTATAAGCTTTCGCCCGATACTTATCACAGGCTGTCAACCTATCGGTCCAAACAACCGTCCAAGTTGCTGTAGAACTCTCTCCAGCAACTGCTGCTGCGGCTTCAATTGGGTCAACTCCATCCTGAGGAGTGATCCTAAAAAGTGCTATTATGTCGGTATCTTTAGGATCATAATCCGGTTCCCAATAACCCATTTTACGGTACTCTAGCACGCCTGCTGCATACCTCGCCTTTCCTCTAACCTGTTCATTATTTCCGGTCATTTCAATACTCCTTTATAAAATCATCGTTACTTATAAATCTCGCAATGAATAACGAACAGCCATGTCGTCCATAGAGATAATTTTCATTTTTGCTGCTTTCCCGGCTGTTCCGAATCGCTCAAATCTATCCTTACAAAGAGCCGTCATCTCACTCATTGCCGGAATCAAAAACTTCCTTGGATCAAATTCTTTTTTGTTTCTTGTAGCTATCTTTCTGAATTGTCCAGTGATGGCCATTCGGCAGTCAGTATCAATATTAACTTTTCGAACTCCAGATTTTATTCCCCGTTCAATCTCTTCTACTGG
>JAQWUC010000037.1 GCA_029242355.1 Paracoccaceae bacterium
ATTTGCAAGATTAACCATTTCTATAGAAGCATCTATAGGATCAACTCTTAATCCAGATTCTCTCATCCGCGCTGACGTCATTCCCGGACCGCAACCAAGATCCAGCACGCGTCCATTTCGTTTTACCAATTTAATAAAATCAACTAGGCTTTTACTAGCTGGCCGTTCAACTAGTTTAAGATATTCTTCTTTTTTCTCATTATATACCTCAATTGTCTGATTATCTATAATAAACTCCTTTAGGACTCAAAACTACCACGAAACATTATCCTATCATTTTTCCTCACAAAATACATTAATAATTTCATTCATTGAGCTCTCTTAAAGTCCTACCATAACCCTTGTTAATTACTCTTCACTTTCAGTAGCACCCGTTCCAATAATATTTCCATCACTTGATAAAACATTACACACGACATTAAATCTCTCCAAACTCAAATCAATTTTGAAACGCTAACGATAGAGTTAAATTTGCCAGTTTCAATACGAACTACTTCAGCAAAACCTGAAGTAGAGTAAAAAAGAAATATCCAAGTAAGAACGATTGGTTTTAGGTTCAAGTAAAAAATTCATTATAAAAATTAACAATTAATAATACTCACAATAAAATCGAAAACAATTGATTAAAGTCCCAAAAGCTCAATTGCCAATCCAAGAAATCCACCAAACACCCCACCCCAAACAACCAGCCAACCCAAATGATCTCTAATCATTTTTTGAACAATAAGCTTTACATCTTCGGGCGATAATTCTTCAAGTCGCCTGTCTATTAAATCTTCCAAATTATTAATCAAACTACCAATGATATCAGAATCCTCACTACCGGTATCAGATGAACTCAATTTCGTTACAACGGCCTCAAGCTTCTCTATTATTGGCTCGCGAAGTGGTTCAAGCGCCTCAGGGCCACCCACCATTTGAAGCATTGAACCCAACTTGGACGAAGAAATCGCGATAATTAATTCATCAAAAATATTATTATAATCTATCCCACCAAAAATACTGCCCGATGCACCCGTCTTATTTTCAATTAAGAATTGTTTAACTCTCTCTCTATCAAAAAACTGAACCACAATTACAGTCTTCAACTCATATTTAAATTGGTTAAACCTGTTAGGAATAACTCCCGATCCGTACAAAAATGGTATTTTTTCAAATAGCATATGTACTGCTAACCAGTTTGTAATACTACCAGACAGAGCAAATAGCCCAACACTAGATAAAATATTACTGTAGCGTTCGAATAAGAAACTACTTAAAGTAAGTAACAGGGCTATTCCCGAAGTGATTGAAGCTTTTGTAAACATATAATTAGATCATAAATAAAAAATAATTAATCTTCAAGATTCACTCAAAATGTATAGCTTTCTCATATGTTTTGTAATAGACCACTTACCTTTCCAACCTTTAGGAAGAACTAGAAGATCCCCACCTTTTATTTCACGAACGGTTTGTTCAAGCTCATTTTCCACCAGTGCAGATCCCGAAATGATATGGCAATATTCCGCAATTGCAGTTCGATCAGCAGTAAACTGACCGGGAGTGCATTCCCATATACCTAATTTAATTCGACCATCAGCGGAAACCCAAAGCTCTTTTGAAGCTTCCAGTTGTTCATCAGTTATACTTGTTGGTTTTTTAGAAAAGTTATTGAGACGAATTGCTTTTAAATCACCAAAAACATTAAAATCAATCATTTGATAAAATCCTTATTAAATTCCTAACTTTAACCACATAATTACGGTTTCTATTAACGCGCAATAGGTCCATCTGAGCAATCAATCCATCTGATTCATTTGAATAAAATAAATCAGCAAGCCGCAGGTATAACAACCGGTAATTCGTATGTTTACAATCAACCGATCTTACCGCTGATTAATCGAATAAATCACTATAAAAATAAACTACAGACTAAGAGTTAATATAGCTTTTAAGTAGCTCCGCCTCCATCTTGTATTTCTCTAACAAGCGACTAACCACATCTCCAATAGAGATTATTCCAAGCAATTTTTTTCCTTCCGTGATCGGAATATGCCTTATGCGATACTTAGTCATTAATTCCATAATCTCATTGGCCCTAGCATCTACCGTACAAGTTATTACATTTCTTGTCATTACGGACTCGACCTGTAGATCTCTAAAATTGTCGGATACCTTAAGCTGTCGGATTATATCTCTTTCAGAAATTATTCCTTTTAAAGCTTTATTCTGATCTACTACAGGAAGAGCCCCAATACGGTGATCGACAAGTTTTTCTATTGCACTTGTCAAAAACTTAGTAGGGATTATCGTGTGACAAAGTCTTTCAGAAACTGTTTGAACTAAAGTTGCACTCATACCGTTCACCTCACGAGTTCAAAAATTACTTGTAGCACAAGTCAAGGAATTTTCAAAATTTATCCTGTATCACTCTTTTTTTTTAACCTGCCTTGTCTGGGCAGGTACTGACAAAATCCCACTTAATATTATAAAAAGAGCTCCAATTATCATGAAAGTATCGAATGCTTGATTAAAAACGAGAATCCCAATCACCCCTGACCAAAATATTTGGAGATAATTCAAACATGAAACGGCTCCATAAAAACTCTGAGCTTTTTGAAATGCTAGCACGAGAAAATAAATAGCAATGTTAACAAAAATAGAAGCACTAACCATCAATATTAAGGTTGGAAAATTAAAAAATATCGGATCAAACAAAAACAAAATTACAGAAAAGCCATGCACAAATAAGCCACCATAGACAAAGTATCCTTCTGAACTTACAATTTTATCAAATTTATTAACTAAAAAAGTTGTCATTGAAATAAGAAATGCATTCAAAAGAACAATTAGAAAAAAAATATTAAAACTTTCAAAACCTGGTCTTACTACTAAAAGAACACCAAAAACCCCTAAGATTACAGATAATGCTAAAAATAAATTGAACCGCTCTTTGAGAAGAAAAATAGAAAAAAGAATAGAAAAAATGGGAGCTGTCATTGTTAGAGTGGTGAACTCTGGTAAAGATACATTTTTCAGAGCCCAAAAGCTCAAGAAAGGCATTGGTACGTATATTACGCCTCGCAAGATTGGGATTACATAATTACTTGAAGTCATCTTTGACTTGAATTTATTTTTCAATGTAAGATAAATAGGAACCGATAAATACGCTGGCGTTCCAAAAAAAATAAAATGATAAAACTTTATTTCCTGAAGAGAAATATACATAATTATTGCATCGTTCAAGACAAACAGCAAAGTAGCAGCAGTCGCCAAACAAGAACTAACAATAATTGTTCTGGGAAACCTAAGAAAAAAATTATTTAACATGCGTCGTTAAACCTCATAATAATTTCACGCACAATAGATAAACCATCTGTGAAAGCCGCAGGGCCTGGTTGCAATATTTTTATTGAGTCTAGTTCATAGATATTTTGGTGCTTGACCGCATTAATGCTTTGCCAACCATTTCGAGAACTAATCTTTTTAACATCAACTTTTTTACCGCATCAAGATGCTAATATAATATCAGGATTTTTATTAACAACCTCACTTGAAAATACATATCTACTTTCAGCACGGGGTAGCACAGATTTCTCGGAGAAAACATCCGTACCACCAGCAATCTCAACTATTTCGGATACCCAGCGGATCGCTGAAATCAAAGGTTCATCCCATTCCTCAAAATAAACTTTTGGAATAAGTGCAGGCTTTTTGGATTTATATTTTTTAATTTTTGCTACAAGTTCATTAGTCAGATCTTTTGCTTTTTCTGTACAATCCAGGATAGCACCAATCATAGTAATCATAGATAATATCCCAGCAACACTTCTTTGATTAAAACAAAAAACATTTAAGCCAGCTAGCATTAAATCGCGGCTCAAGTTCGCCTGAACATCAGAAAAGGTAAAAATAATGTCAGGTCTTAAATCTAAAATTTCTTTTACCTTCATCGACTTAAAAGAACTTACACGTGATTTTTCTTTTCGTACTCTTTTTGGTCTAGAAGCATAACCTGTTACACCGACTATTCGCTTTTCTTCACAAAGCCGATAAATTGTTTCAACTGTTTCGCTACTTAGGCATACAATTCTTTCCGGTGGAAATTTAAGCATTCAACTTTTTATCTTTCAACTAAGCAAGTTCTCCATGTATTGACGTTTTCTACAGCTTATTTATGTATAAGGATAAAATTCCTTTTTTAAAGATTTGATATCATTCGTTTAACGATGTGTGCCTTTCACATGCTTACTAAAAAGTAATTTAATTAAGAAAATAATCTCATTATGAACTTTAAACGTTACCTATTATAGAAGTTCAATTTTAGGTTTTTTAAAAACTTCGGATAGATCTTCACCAAGATCTATTTTCCTTAACAACTGTTCTTCAAAAGCTATTCTTTCTAAAGAGGTATCATAGGTTTTAGATTCTTGTTTAAAAGGAATAACAACAACTCCATCAGCATCACCCACAACAATATCACCTGGAGCAACAGACACACCACCGCAACTTACAGGACCTCCGATCTGACCACCCCAACCTTTGTGAGGACCCGCCGGAGTTATTCCTGCCGCATAGACAGGTAGGGGCATTCCCTTGAGTTCAAGAATATCACGGACTGCGCCATCAATAATTACACCACCTAAACCACTTTTAATAGCACGAGCATTCAAGATCCCTCCCCATAATGCACGTTCCAAATAACCGCCGCCATCAATAACAAGGATATCAGTAGAGCTAACCATATCCATCACTGCATGAATTGCCCCATTATCACCAGCAATCACTGACACGGTTTGAGCTTGTCCAGCCATACTTCCAAAACCTACGGGGGCAATGCGATTGGCCATTACATTTTGACGATTTAAGCTATCACCGATAATTGCCGTCGGTATTTCTTTCCATTTATTTAATCTCTCAAAAGAAAGTCTTTCAAATGACGTTTTACCAAGTTTTACTGCCATAATTATTTTTCCTCACCAAAGCCTATGCCATTTTTCAAATACTCAGCGCGCGGGGGGGCAAAAATATCAAGGATGACTGCGCCATCAGGACCTCCAATAACACTATGCATTACCCCTCCAGGTGTTCGCCAAAAATCACCCTCCACAGCTTGAAAACTTTCGTCACCTTGCAAGCGAATTATACTTCCCTTAATCAAATATCCCCATTGTTCTTCAATATGAGAATGAACCTTACCCTCTGCATTTGCCTCCACTCTCACCACTGAAAGCATAGCTTCTTGCCCTGGAAATATTCTTGTTGTAATTCCTTTAGTTAATTCTCTAAAAATACCGGAGTCCATATCATCGATGTTATACAGTAGTTTTTCAGATTTTTTTGACACAATATGTTCCATTTTGATAGTTAAATACCTTATTAATGAATTATAGATTAGTTGGCCTTTTCTCTCTAGGAAAGATTTTTATACAAATATAAAATAAAGTACTTAACTCTTATTCAAAATGATATCTGCAGCTTTTTCAGCTATCATTAAAGTAGGCGCATTGATATTTGCTGACGTTATCTCTGGCATAATTGAAGCGTCTACCACTCGTAAATTTTTTACTCCACGCACTCGTAAACGATGATCCACTACAGCGGCATTATCAACACCCATTCGACAAGTACCAGCATAATGATAAACAGTGCCACCCATATTCTTTGCGGCATCCAAAATTTGTTCGTCAGTTTGGTAGTTGCTTCCTGGAATCATTTCTTTATCCCAAAGATTTTTGAATGATGGTTGTTGATAAATTTCTCGTAAAATCTTTATACCTTCAACTAATGTTTGTTGATCAATAGACTCGGACAAATAATTTGGTTGAATCCGCGTATCTTTTGACGGATCTGAACTTATTATATCCGATCGTCCTCGAGATTCTGGATGACATTGCCAAGCCGCCGCAGTAAATCCAGAATATTTATGTAATGGCTGTCCTGGACGGTCCGTTGACAATGGCATAACATTAAATTGAATGTCAGGTTGTCCATTGACAGAAAGCTTTGTTCTAACTCCTCCCCCTACATTACCGGCTCCAACAGTTAGAGGTCCAGTCCCAGTAAGCACCCATTTCAAACCCATACTAATTACAGTAAAGGGATTGCGAACATGGTCATTCATAGAATCGCGCTTAATCAACTCGACGATTGTTCGCATTTGATAGTGATCCTGCAAATTTCCTCCTACCGCAGGGCGGTCAACAATGACTGGAATATTTAAATTACTAAGGATTTTCCCTGGACCAATACCCGATAATTGAAGTATTTTTGGAGATCCAATGGCTCCAGCAGAAAGTATAACTTCTGAAGAAGCCTGAACACTTTTAAAAGAACTATTATGGACAAAGTTAATTCCAGTTACCTGACCGTCGGTAATTAACAATTTTTGCACATTAGCTTTTGTCAGAACAACTAAGTTTTTTCTTTTCAAAGCGGGACGCAAAAACGCCGTCGCCGAACTTGATCTAAACCTACGCCCAATAGTTAGATGATAAGTCCCTACACCGTGAGATTGGTCACTATTAAAATCCCTATTTTCGGGAATCCCTAGCTCTAACCCTGCATCTAACCATGCTCTGCAATATGGATGATGGTTTCTTAACTCAGATACTTTCAACTCACCCAAACTTCCATGAAATTGTGATTCTGGACCACTAAAATTTTCTAATTTTCGAAAAAATGGTAGAACATTATTGTAAGACCAATCTGATAAACCCAGCTCCGCCCATCTTTCGAAATTTTCCTTCTGACCGCGAATAAATGCTAAACCATTAACACTACTTGAACCACCGACGACATGCCCTCTAGGCCAATCAATAGATCTACCAGCAATGGTATCGCTAGGTTCAGTCAAAGTATGTTTTGTTACTTTCAAATTATTTATGGTACGGAAGTAACCCACCGGAATTTTTGTCCAAAATCCAGTATCCCAATTGCCTGACTCAAGCAAAAGAACACTATTTGCCTGATTCGAGGACAACCGATTAGCTAACAAGCAGCCAGCTGATCCCGCACCCACGATTATATGCGTAAACGTAGTATTTATCAAAGATAGGACTCCTTATAATAGAGTAGAATTTACAACAGCAAATCGACCATTGCAATTACAC
Source organism: Paracoccaceae bacterium (assembly GCA_029242355.1). Taxonomy (GTDB): domain Bacteria; phylum Pseudomonadota; class Alphaproteobacteria; order Rhodobacterales; family Rhodobacteraceae; genus JAYZEV01. The sequence goes on from JAQWUC010000037.1 coordinate 7,092, forward strand.
TTAATTAATTATTAAAAATTTTTCTAAATTATATCTTGTTGTTGAATCCAAAAATAATCGATATGTTTTTATAAAATTAAATCTTAAAAATTGATAAGGAATTTTTAAATGATAACACTTAAGCGTGTTCAAACTTTCGTTTACCGCTACCCATTGAAGATTCCTATTAAAACATCATTTGGGACAATGAATAATAGACCAATGGTCCTTATCAATATTACTGACAGTGAAGGGACCGAAGGCTGGGGAGAGATTTGGTGCAACTTTCCAAATGTTGGAGCGGAACATCGAGCTAATCTAATTGACAGTATTTTTGCCCCTATCTTAGTTTCAAGATCATATGAAAATGCATCCCTGATATTTAGCGAACTAACCAAAGCAACCAAGGTACTTGCCATCCAAACTGGAGAATATGGCCCGTTGGCGCAATGCATAGCGGGCATAGATATTGCTATACATGACCTTATAGCAAAAAAAAAGGTTTTACCAATATGGAAAATGCTTGGAGGCACCAATGATAATGTCTTAGCATACGCAAGCGGAATAAATCCAAATCAAGCAAAAGAAATGGGACAAAAGGCCACAAGTTTAGGATTTAATAGCCTAAAACTAAAAATTGGGTTTGCAAATGACCTTGACTTATCAAACCTTACAATACTTCGCGAAATAATAGGTGATGACGGACACCTAATGGCTGACGTAAACCAAGGATGGTCCTTTAAAGACGCAGTAGCCACTATCCCACTACTTAAAAGATTCAATCTTGACTGGCTTGAAGAACCAATCTTAGCCAATTTACCTTCGGAAGATTGGAAGAAGTTAAGCAATATATCCTCTATACCTTTGGCTGCTGGAGAAAATATGATGGGATCCAATGAATTTAAGAAAGCGATTGACCAAAGAATTTTATCAGTGATCCAACCTGATCTAGCAAAATGGGGTGGATTCTCTCGATGTCTACCAATAGCAAAAAAAATTATTTCTTCTGGTTTGAGATATTGTCCGCACTATTTAGGTGGAGGGATTGGTCTTCTAGCTTCGGCCCATGCTTTGGCAGCTGCGGGTGGCGACGGTATTTTAGAAATCGATATAAACGAAAATCCTCTAAGAACTCTTCTTATTGGTCAAATGCTAGACACAAACAATGGCATCGCTACTTTGGGTCACAATCCTGGGTTGGGGTTACATATTGAATTGGAAAAAATAGAAAAATATAAAGTACGTTATTAGAGCTGATCCCGTTAAGCGATTTAAACGACCTAATGCTTTAACTATATTCCCCGTAGAAGAAATTAGTAACTATACTCCCCGTAGAAGAAATTAGGTAGAATAGTTACGATATCAGGAAATGCAGAAATGATAACAAGCACGATAATATAAGCAAAAAGAAAAGGAATTACTGCTATAGAAATTCTATCAACGCCCAAGTTAGTAATTCGAGCAGCAACAAACAAATTGACACCAACCGGCGGAGTTAAAAAACCAATCTCACAAGAAATTACCATTAGTATACCAAATACAATTGGATCAACATCAAGGCCAACAACTATTGGAAGCATTAGTGGGGTAAGTAAAATTATTTGAGCAATCGACTCTAAAAACATTCCAGAAATAATGAGTATTATTGCCATTATCATCAATATTAAAAATGGACTTTCAGTAACACCCATTAAGGCCTCACCAAGCATATCAGGCACAGACATAAGGCTCATCAATTCACCGTAAGCTTTTGCAGGACCAACAATAATCAACACAGCACCAGAAATCATAGCTGTAATTTTTAAGCAATCAACAATGTTTATCAATTTTAATTCGCGATAAACTAAACCCCCAATAATCAAAGCATAAACTACTGCGACAGAAGCAGCTTCAGTAGGGGTAAAAATACCGGCATAAATGCCGCCTAAAATTATAACTGGAGCTATGATTGCAAATTTTCCATGATTTAGAGCCGTCAAAACGTTTGCAAAAGAAAATTCGTGATCTACCCCAACATAACCTCGTTTTCTTGCAATCAAGTAAGTCACTAACATCAAAGCTGCTGTAGCAATAAGACCAGGTAAAAAGCCTGCTAGAAAAAGCCTAGGAATGGATTGCTCAGCTACAATTCCATAGATAATCATCAAGTTACTTGGCGGAATAAGACTTCCTAAAGCTCCTCCTGCAGCAGCTATGGCTCCTCCAAATGCAGGGTCATACTTCTGTTGAATCATTGATGGGATCATAACTGCTCCAATTGCAGCGGTGGTGGCAGGACCTGAACCCGAAAGAGCTGCGAAGAATGCGCAGCCAAGTACAGCAATAAGTCCAAGACTGCCATTCACGTTGCCAATCAGCGATTCAGCAACACCAACAATTCTTTTCGCCATACCCCCTTGTTCCATTAATGACCCCGCGAGGACAAACAAGGGAACTGTAACAAGCGGAAATGGTTCCACGCCAGTATACATTGCTTGAGACAAAGCTAAGAGTGGGAAATCGAGTAGAATGTAACCAATAATGGTACCTAATCCGACCGCTATTGGTATTGGTACACCAAGTATTATAAAAACACACATACCCCCAAACATCATTATTGCTTGGGATAGCTCTGAAGTCCCAATTAAATAATCAAGCATGGTGTTTGTCCGCGTCTACTTGTTCTGGTATTATGGGAACATCGTGTTTAATCCACAAATAATAAACTTGTACAATTCTTAATGTCATCAAACCAAAACCAAGAATTAAGCACATGTAAGGCCACTTTTGTTCAATACCCAAGGCAGGTGATTGATACCTGTCTTGCCAAAACGTAATATTTAACAAAATACTTTGCCAAGTCATTAAAAAGCCAAAGCAAAACCAAATAAAATCACTAAAAATAGTAATTGCAAGTGCGACTTTCTTAGGGAACAAATTTATAAAATTCATCACTCGTATGTGAGATCGTTCTCTTACCGCCCAAGCAACAGATATATATACTGACCAAAGCATAGCATATATCGCAATTTCATCTGACCACGAAGTTGGTAGGCTGAAAACATAACGCATTACCACTTGCAAAAATACCATGGTACACATTATGACAACAAATGTTCCAGCTAAAACTTCTTCAAAGTGACGTTCAATTTTACTCAGCACCTACTTCTCCCAAATCGTTATTCAAAATTGTTAAGACACGTTTGTCAATTGCTCTGAAGAACCATTCGAAGCAGATATTATAAACCTGCTTCGAACTCATTTATATAAAGGCTTAAGGAGCAGCCGCGTAGATCATGTCCATAATTTTAACATATTCTGGACCACGCTCTTCAGCAAAAGCCGTGTGTACTTGCTTAGCTTTTTCGATCCAAGGACCAGTATCTGGACGGGTGAAAGTTACACCAGCAGCCTTAAGCTTTTCTTCGACAATCCCCATACCATAGTTTGTATGAAAACGTGACGCTTGCTCAGCTATTCGAGCAGCCATGTGCATCGCTTCTTTTTGCTTATCATCCATCTTTTGCATAAACTTATCTCCCACAAAGAACGGAGGCGCTAATACGAAGTGACCGGTCATAGCTATATGCTTTGCAACATCATGAAACTTTTGTGAATACATCACGTCAATTGGCAAATCACCGCCATCGACAGTTCCAGTCTGCGTCGCTGTTAATGCTTCAGACCAAGCGATTGGCACTGGATCGGACCCAAAAGCCTTATAAGTATCAATCATAACAACATTCTTTGGTACACGATACTTCATCTTTGCAAAGTCATCCAAATTGTTAATCGGCATTTTAGTATTATAAATATGTCTGAATGAAAAGAGAGGAATAGATACCAAGTGCACTCCTATTTCTTCGCCCATTTTTCCCCATATAGCTTCCCCAGCAGGACCATTAGTAATTGCTAATGCATGCTCATAGTTCTGAATCATATATGGTAACACCAACAAATCAATTTTAGGATACATTGGCCCAGCGTTATTTTGTGCGATCATTGTTCCATCAAGAGTACCAAGTTGTAATTTCTTAAAAGTTTCTTGCTCACTTCCCATTTTATTACAGCAATGTACTTTGACCCTAACGGTTCCACCTGACAACTTTTCCATTCTATCTGCAAAAGTGTACATAAAGGTTGCATACGGATGTGCATCAGCAACACCAAAACTTATATTCATAGTTAAGTTTTTAGCATAAGCGCTTCCAGAAAACACAAGCAAAGCTAGCGTGACCGGAAGAAGTCCAAGTTTTTTTATAAAACTCATATTATTTTATTCCCTCCAAATTATTTATTTTAAAATTAAAATTTTGCGATAGAGAATATTGACTTGTCAACCATTTTCTTATTTTTCATCATGACATTTTTCGTGTTTACAATCTATTATTTATCAAGTGGAGTAAATAAATGCAAAGAGGAGGGACTAAAATGGGAAATGTTGGATTTATCGGATTAGGAACTATGGGCGGGCCTATGGCAACCAACCTTGTTAGAGGAGGGCACAGTGTCAAGGGCTTTGATATAGATTCTAACTTAATAGATAATTTTACTAACCAAGGGGGTAAAAGAGCAAATAATTGTGCTGAAACTGCGAAAGACGTCGACTTCCTTTTCACAATGTTACCAATGCATGATCACGTAAATACTGCTCTTTTTGGACAAGATGGCGCCATTGAAACATTAAAAAAAGGAGCTACCGTCATTGATATGTCAACAATCAATCCAATCGAATCAGACAAGATAAGAGAATTATTGAAAAAAAAAGGCATAAAAATGATTGACGCACCAATAGGTAGAACGTCTAAGGAAGCAAAAGAGGGTAAATCACTGTTAATGGTGGGAGCAACTGAAGAAAACCTTGTTCTAGCAAGCCCACTTTTTCAAATTCTCGGAGATACCATTATCGATTGTGGTGGACCAGGTACTGGTGCTCGGATGAAAATCATAAATAATTACATGACTACTATTTTAAACGTATTAACAGCAGAGGCACTTACCTTTGCAAAAAGCATGGGGATTAAGACCGAGATCTGCTTAAGTGTTCTTAATCAAACGCCAGCAGGAAAAGGACATTTATCGACTACTTACCCAGTAAAGGTACTTAAAGGCGATATCTCGCCTGCCTTCATGATTGATTTAGCACTTAAGGATCTCCGCATTGGAAATGCTCTTTCAAAAGAACTCAATATCCCACTGATTCTTGGCAACATTGCACAAAAAGCCTATATAACTGCCCAAGATCAAGGTCGAGGGAAACAAGACTGGACGGCTATCTACGAAAGTTTACTGCAACAAACCAACGTAAAAAATTTAGATTAGTGAGATATAAAAGGCATTAAGATAGGAAAACACATAGGAGATTAAAAGAGCCGCAAAGTATCATGAACAATTTGATAACTAACCATTTCACTAAAAGTTAGGCAGTGGTTTTATGCGAAATTAATTTTGAGTGCATATAGCTCTCAAGGCCCTCTACTCCATTTTCTTTTCCATGACCTGAATCTTGAATGCCTCCAAAAGGAGTCTCAATTGCTGGTTGCCCGTGATGGTTTATCCCAATTATTCCACTTTCAATTTCCTGACCAACTCGATCAGCTATCTCAGAGGAGGAAGTGTAAGCATATGCGGAAAGGCCATAAGGTAGGCGGTTAGCCTCTGTTAAAACTTCGTCTATACTGCTAAACGAAGAAATTGGAATTATCGGTCCAAAAGGTTCTTCGTTCATTATCCTCGAGGAAATAGGAACATCCGTCATGACAGTTGGCGGATAAAAATAACCAACATTTCCTACTCGTTGACCTCCCGAACGAATCGTTGCTCCTAAATCCACCGCATTTTTTACCAACTCCTCAACTGCCGCTAATCTTCGGTCATGGGCTAAAGGTCCCATAGTCGTGTCTACGTCAAGACCATTCCCTAGCTTAACGTTCTTAGATAGCTCAACATAACCATCAACAAATTGATCATAAAGCTCATCTTGAATTAAAAATCTGGTTGGCGCTACACAAACTTGACCAGCGTTTCTGAACTTTTGGGCTGTTAAAACATCAAGAGCTGACGATAAGTCTGCATCGTTAAAAACAATCGCAGGGGCATGACCTCCCAACTCCATTGTAGAGAGTTTCATATGCTCTGCCGCTAAAGAAGCTAATTTTTTTCCAACAACCGTTGATCCAGTAAACGATATCTTTTTGATAAATGGATGTGGAATTAAGTAATTAGAAATATCAGATGGAACGCCATAAACCAAATTTATCACACCTTCAGGAACTCCAGCATCTGAAAAAACCTTTACCAGCTCCGCACAGCTTGCTGGAGTATCCTCTGGTCCCTTAAGAATAATGGAGCATCCGGCTGCAATGGCTCCCGATATCTTTCGAACCGCTTGATTTATTGGAAAATTCCAGGGAGAGAAGGCCGCAACAGGTCCTACTGGTTCCTTGATCACAATCTGATTTACGTTTTGAATCTGAGACGGTATGATCCGACCATACGCACGTCGACCTTCTTCAGCAAACCAATCAATTGTATCCGCTCCTAATAAAGTTTCACCTTTTGCCTCAGCAATTGGCTTGCCTTGTTCAATAGTCATAATTCTAGCCACGTTATCAGCTCTCTGCCGTAATAACTCGGCTGCTGCCCTCATAATTTTATATCTTGCAAAAGGCGCAACTTTTTTCCAAGTCTTATAGGCCAAATTAGCGGCATCGAGTGCTTCATCAAGATCGGTCGTCTGAGCAACTGCAAACTTACCTACGATCTCTTCAGTTGCAGGGTTAATAACATTAGACCACTCGTTCGACGAGGCAGATCGCCATTTACCATTTATAAATAGACTAGTATCAGGATATGATAAGGACATGAAATTTTCTCTCTTCTAATTTAAACTCAAAACAATTGTCACTACAGATATCATTGTGAGCATCATTAACGCAGCATTTTTAAAATATGCATTACCTGAGTTACCAAAATATCTGGCCCCGTACCAAGTAAACACAACGTAGAATGGCACCAAAGCAAGGCTTAATGTTAACAAATTAATAGTAACTAATCCACTATAAAAGTAATTAGCAATTGTAAGAAGAGACATTGAGTTTAAACTCAAAATTATATTTGAGCGTGTTCGTTCCGCACTTTCGTTTCTGGCCATTAAAGCAGTTACAAAAGGCGGGCCTCCAACACCGGCGGCACCACTTATCAATCCCGATAAACTGCCAGCTAAAAGCATGGTGCCCATCCTGATTTCGTTTTTTGGTTTCCAACCACTCGCTAGCAGTCCAACCATTGCAAGCACGAGTAAAGATATCACAACTTTTATAACCTCTGGATCAGCTGAAACAAGAAAATAAACACCAAATGGAATAGTAAAAAACATCGCAAGGATAATGGGTGCCACCGTTTTAGGATCACCCGCCCGATAGGCACCCGGCATTAAATAAATGACGGTTGGTAGTTCGATCAAAAATACGATGACTAAAGCTCTTTCAGGTGTTAGAATTGCTGATAACACTGGAACAATTAATAAAGCAGCCCCAAAACCCAGAAAACCTCTCAAAAAACCCCCAAAGGCTACCGTAAAAACCGCTCCAATAACTGCAAAAACCGAGAGTTCAGATAATGTTGTAATAAACATTAGGTTAATTTCCTATTTGGTCGAAGGGCTCCGCGGATTTCCGATCCCGTAAGAACACCAACAGAAAAAATAATGACGCCACCACCAATTAGAGTTGTCATAACTGGTATCTCGTTTAAAAACAACCATACCCAAAAAGGACCGAGCGTAAATTCTAGTAACATAAAAAGTGTGATTTCCGCAGATAAAATTAATCGACTCGCCCTAATCATTAATGAATGCGCAAAACCTTGCAGGACAACACCCCATATCACACACAAAAGTATATCCTTCAGTGGTATACTATCTGAAAAAGATCCTCCAAATCCACCAATAAACCCCATAAACACACCAGTAAGCAAAAGAACCGGTAACATATCTAAGTTCCGATTAGACCGCAACGTTACAGCAAAAACTGAAAACGCGATTGAGGTGTAAAGAGCGGCGAGCAAACCAGTATTAGCTTCCGTTTTTAATCCTCCAAACACCATTATCGATACACCAATAAGGGCCAGAAACATTGTTAAAAAAGTCACACGAGAAATAGTTTCTTTAACAAAAAAATAAGCAACCAGAGCAGTTATAAAAGGTGTTAAACAAAGGGTAAACGTTGCATTTGCCACGGATGTAAAGTTTAAGGCTATTAGCCAAGACACCTGAGCTGAACAAAAGATAGCGCTTGCAAAAATACCCTTGAGCCCAATATCACTCATATGTCTAAAAAAGTTTAGCCTATATTTAAAGAAAAGAAAAACTCCCATGTAACTAACCAGAGAGATTGAACGAAAAAAAACAATTTCTAAAATTTCAATATCCTGAAAGTTTCGATATATCAGACCCCCAAAGCTAACAATTGTTGCACAACAAATCATAAAAAAAACACCAGCAAAGCGAGGGGTAATCCAAGATAATCTTCTGCTCTGAAAATTTTTTAAATCCATTATTATCCTCACAAACTATTCTTCTTTGCACTCAAACCTAATAAACCATCAAAATCATGGTAACCCCTTAAGTTTAGCAATTGGTAAAATCAGAGAGCAAACACTCGTTAACTAGCTTTTTAGCGTCTTGTATATCATCTTCACTCATTCTCGCTTTAAGTAATTCGAGCAACGTTTTTGCCGATTTATCGGCCGACGAGGAAATGGTATACCACATATAGGCTCTTTTCGAATCCAAGGATGTCCCAAGAGCATTTTCATACATATGGCCCAGCGACATCTGAGCTGGAGCAAAACCTTGTCGAGCGGATAAACTGAGTAATTCAAAGGCCTTGACATTATCTTGACGAACACCATGTCCAAGCTGGTACATAATGGCCAAACTTGACTGAGCAATAGAATCATTTTTCTCAGCTAAATCTTCCCACTCTACTAAAGCCCCAGCGTAGTTTCCCTTGTTATATTCCTCGAATCCTTTTAAAATATCACCTGCGAAAGAAAATTGAAAATTAATTAAATTAGAAAAAAATATTACTGTTATCCATATCTTCATATTATTAAAACCTACTATTTAATGATTTAAATCATGGCTCATCATCTACAAACCGTTCGATTTTTACGCAGGTTACCTTATGTTAATTAACAATTTTTATAAAACGTTAACTTTTCTAAGCAAGGTAATTTTTCAAAAAATCGTTAGGCCCAAAACATTCGGTGACAACATTATTGGAATAATATTAGCAATAGCCGTAGTTTTTATAATCATATATTTCTATCAATACGTTTATATTTTTATACATCCTGACTTAAAAACGAGCTGAAGCTTCTATTACAAAATACGATTCTTTCTTATATCTTTCATCGCTCCATCGGAACCATCGTTAAAAGTCCCAAACCAGCGATCCCATGGCATTTCAGCGTTTCCGTAATTACATTCAAAAAAACGATGATGCAACTGATGATGGAACCGACCCACATCCACAATTTTTTTGTCTTTTAAAACTATTCCCTCAAAACCGCTATGAGCTATCACAGCGTTAAACACCAAAAATTGAAGATGAAATATTAAATGAAACGGGCTAGTAGCAATTAATAAATGGAATACAATTGACGTGAGATAGATAAACGACTCTACTGGGTGCATCGATAACCCTGACCATGGACCTATGCTGATATTTCGATGATGAACAGAATGTACCCGATCATAGAGTGGTTTGTAATGAAGAGCTCTATGCGTCCAATAAAAATGCATGGAATGCCAAATGGGAATGACAAATAGAAGAGCCACAAACCAAATGGGATTACTACTCCAAGTAATTCTGGGCAACAAATTATTTGCGTATGACCATAAAAAAATGATTTCGAATGCGGTCCAAAAGGAAACAGCGTAAACTAACGTCCAATACATATTATCGAACACTTGATTCTTAAAAGAGAAAAGCTTGCTTTCTTCAGCCATCCACCGATGATCAAATTTTAATTTATCACCTTGACCGCGAAAAGTATAAAGAAAAAAATGCAAGCCTCCGGCAACAAGAAAGATCAAAATAAGGTTTCTACAGTATATCCAAGCCATCCAAGAAACTGCAAATTCTTTGCACGACCAAAGCGATGGCGTAGCGAGCAGCCACGTTATCAAAGCCATCAAGATGACAAAAATTCTAATTGATAGAGAAAAATAATTCAATTTTATCCACGAAATAATCTTTACAAATGAAATAGGCCATTCAAATAAAGGCGAATTTTCAACGGGCCTATTTGGAGCCCAATTCCACACCGATTTTTTTTTAAAATTCGTTTTATTGCTCTCCATTCGTAGTTCCATCTTTATTCAAAAAGCATAATAACAATAATTAAAATAACGCTATTACATTTACTCATAAACCAAAATTAATTCTAGTATTATCGTAACAGAATTTTTCTTAATATTGCTTTATCATCATTTTTTTGAGTTACAAGTTTTCGCTGCATTGTTAAAAATTGATTATAATCACCATCACCTAAGGTAACGCGCCATATGGTAAATATCCACCGGCTAAAGTAATTCCACCATCTGCTACTACAACTGCTCCAGTCACCGCACTCGAGGCCGCCGATAATAAAAAGAGAACCAACTTTGCAATTTCCTCAGGTTTTATCAGACGGCCAATAGGAGTTACTTCGGTAATAGGAGATAAATCGCGACCGTCTTTTTCTTGTTGCCGAATAAAAGGAGTATCAACCCAACCAGGACAAACAGAATTAACTCTGACATTTTTTTTACCCCACTGAACTGCTAAAGATTGACTAAGGTTCACCACCCCAGCTTTTCCTGCACTGTAGCCTAAAGGAGGACCCGGACGAACTGCTAACGCTGATCCCAGAGTCACAATTGAACCAAAATTCCTCTCGGCCATTTCAGAACCGACAATTTTGCAAGTTAAAAATGTTCCCGCTAAATGATTATCCATAATGCGCCTGAAATCAGCCAACGAATGATCAGAAATAGGATGTCTAACTGGTAAGACCCCAGCACAAGTAACGCATCCTGTTATCGACGGCAATTTTTCTTTGAGTGCCTCGTACGCAGTTGAAAAGCCAGATTCATCTGTAACATCCGCCCTCTCAAATATACAATTCACTCCTAATTCTTCTGTCAGGCTTTCACCTTTTTCAATATTTAAATCAATTACTCCAACGGTGCCTCCTTGATGAATTATCTCTCTAACCACAGACGCCCCGATACCACTCGCTCCTCCTGTAACAATCGCGGTTATAAATTCATTTTTCATTTTGACCTCCTCATTCATCACACTCGCATAAAAATACTAAACTTTATCGGTAAACATAAATAGGACTACTCCAACAAAAAGTTCCATCTTCTTGCAGGAATCTTATAAAAATTGGATTATCTTCACTTTTGTTTAATTCGATTTCTCTAATAAACTCAATGCCAAAATGTTCATTAATATCAGGTAATCGCGTTACTTTTAATTCTCGGGGCAGCACTCCATTGTTCGAAAAAACCTTATCTTCTATATCAATGTCAGCAATTTTAATTTGTTTATTTAAAAGTGGCGTTTCAATAGAAATCATTCCAGAATCATTATCTTCTAAAACTAAATCAACTCCACCAATATTACCTGTCGTTAACGCCTTCCATTCAACACTTGACGAGGTTGATTGCACCAATTTCTTATCTTTATTCAAAAAATTTACAGGCATTGCTTTAGATATATTATTTTCTGAAACCGTAATAACACCGTCCCAAATTACTTGCCTAAATCGACCCCGATATTCTGCTCCAGACCAAAGAACCCTTATCCTTCGACCTAAATCCATTGATTTATAAGGTCTAATTGTTTCCAACAATTGCAATCCATTAAAAATGTCAACTCTCTGTAAGGGTGAACTACATTTAATTTTAACTCTCAAGCTAGGGGTTCCTCTTGAAAGGTGAACAATATCTCCCATAAGAGCTTTTGACGAAAGATAACCTCCATCCGAATGAAATCGAGGATCGTCATTAAAAACTCTAGTTTTTTTAGGAAAAGTCATTTCTAAATCGAGCAAAGGACGACCAGAAGGACCTCCAGTAGTGGCATAATGTCTTCGTTTGCGCATACAATCCATCAAGGAAGTTCTTTTAAGTTCACTAGCAAGAAAACAAGTTAAACCACCCACAGCACCAAACAAACCAGCTCCAGGATAGCTTGCTCCTGGGCGACCTTTATGTCCGTCTGAATTAGCAACTATGCCAACGCGATACCCCAATTTAAAAGCGTCCTCAACAAGCCATTCAAAAGTTCCCCAACTTGAATGAACTTCCACAGATTTTTCAAATCGTGGGTCGTGCGCTAAGTTAATATCTGCATATCGCCCGCCACAATGCGCGTAACAAAGAACATCAAATTCATTATTAGCTGCAAATGCATCAAATAAGTCTCGAGCAGTATCACAATCGGAGGAAAGATCTGAATAATCGTTAATTAGAGCATGAGAGGATCTTCGGATTTTTCTACCTTTTGTAGGAAAAAAAACATTTCTATCTCCGCCAAGACTAGTATTCCCGGACCATTCATAACCTGGAATAGCAACAAACTCATCATCAACGTCAAATTTTTCACATAATTTGTCTAATTTTGCCCAAAATTCATTAGACATTTGGAAATCATTCCCCTGATGAGCAGTAGCGTCCAGAAAAGCAAAATCCCGGGCAAACTTAAAATATTGCTCTGCAGAACCGGTCCCTATGGTTTCTTCGGACTGACCGTGAAGATCAGCCCAAAAGTATTTGATATTAGGATTTTCTTCTATCCGGGATGGATTAGTTTGAAATCTTAACTCCCCATTAATATCAAAGAATTTTACACAACAATCTCCTGATTTTGAAGAAAAAAGATCTTTAATAATATAAGTAAAATCACCCTCATTAAAGGTAATCACATCAGGTAAATTGTTTATTTTCAAATCAGATTTTAAGAAAAAAGTTTCGGAACACTGATTAGATGGATTCCCCCATAAGTCCTCTCCTTTGACACGAATACTAAATTTTTCAGAAACTTTACAAATTGTTGGAGAAATAGCTAAATACCGAAAAGGCTTTCCTGGTATAATTTTAATATGCGGTTGTTCTTGAACAGGTTGGTAGCAAAATGTTGCAATTGGATCTATCAAAGTATGGAATTCATACGAGTCTTCGCAAAAAGTTTGAAGTCGCATGCCCGGAGAACCACCGGATGTTTCTCCAAAGACTACTGTTATTGTATCGCCCTCTTTTAAAAAACCATCAACGACTTTGACGTAGAGTGTTTTGTCCCAAGGTCTGACATTCCCTTTTGCATCATATCGAAAATTTAAAACAGCGCCGTTGGAAGCAGTAATTGTTGTATAGTTAACTCCTCGGGGATCTTCAAATTGAGGCTTGCTTTGGTCGCTAGCAAATCGGAAACAAATCCTTAGTGAACCAGAATCATCAATCCCGTATTTACCCGCTGTGTAAACTAATTTAAATGTTTGAAAACTTCCAGCTTCAAAAGCACCCTCCGGCGTAATTGTCACTTTACCAATATTATTTGGGTCAATAGGGAGTGGATTAGGAGAACTCTTTGTTCCGTCAAGCGTTTCATGAATTGTTTCTATTTTTTTCACTTTACTACCCATTCAAATTCCATGTTCATGACCTTAAACCTTTCAATCCTTCACCGTGACGAGATTGTATTTCTTAAGAAAGTTGAAACCCTCTATAATCGTCCTTTGCCACTTCTTTACAAATTTCTCTATATTTGTCCAAACCACCCACATAAGGCATAAAAACTTGTGGCTTTCCCTCAATATTGGAACCCAAATACCAAGAATGCTTTGCAATGAGGAAAAGTGTTCCCTCAACTTCCTCTTGTACATGCTTCATCCAAGCATTCATAGCATGTTCTTCAGCCTCGATTTTGGTAAATTCATTTTCAATTAGATGAGAAATGCAATCGGTAATCCACGTCACGTTTTGATCAATAGACTGCGGCATATTAGTTAACACAGAAGGACTTCCCGGTCCTGTCACAATAAAAAAATTTGGAAAGCCAGAAACTTGTAGACCAAGGTAAGTTTTTGGGCCATTCTTCCATTCATCCGACAGTCTAATACCATCCCTTCCAATTATTTCCATCTTCATAAGAGACCCTGTTAACGCATCAAAACCAGTAGCGAATATTATCATATCGAAATTAAATTTTTCTAAATTAGTTTCCAAACCATTTCGAGTAAGACATTTAATTGGATCTTCTCTTATATCAAACAGCTTAACGTTATCTCGATTAAATGTTTCAAAGTAATTCGTATCTAATGCAGGTCTCTTTGTTCCAAACGGATGATCGAATTTAGTGAGAATCTCAGCTTTTCGAGAATCTTTAACCAAATCTAAAATTTTCTGTTTTATAAAAGCAGACATAAGTTCATTAGACTCTAAATCGGTTAAAGTGTCGCCAAAACTCTCACGAAACCTCAATCCTCCTATATTCCACGCCTTCTCTAATATAATGTCTCGTTCGTTTCTTGGAGTAGATCGAACACTCCGATCTGGAGCGCGCCAAGGATGCCCGTGTCGAGCAGCTAACATTTGTTTTTTATAGTAAGGAATATTAGATTTAAATTTAGAAATAAATTCATCAGAAAGTTTCGCGTTTCTCGCTGGAACACTAAAATTAGGAGTTCGCTGAAAAACAATTAATTCTTTCGCTGAATTTGCAATTATAGGAATCGCCTGAATACCAGACGAACCAGTACCAATAATACCAATTTTTTTCCCTACAAAGTTTACTGTTTCATGAGGCCATTCACCAGTATGGTAGAGTTCTCCAATAAAATCCTTGGTACCAGTCATTTCTGGACAATTCGTAGAAGACAAACATCCAACCGCAGAAATAACGTACTTTGCTCTAAATTCAGCACCATTTCTCGACTTGAGGATCCAAAAGTTTTTCGATTGATCATATTGGATACGCGTTACGCGCGTATTAAACTGAATGCTAGCGCGCAGGTTTAATGTGTCGGTTACAAAGTTGAGATAGTTTAAAATTTCTTTTTGGCCTGGATACCTTTCACTCCAGTTCCAATCTTTCAATATCTTTTCAGAAAAATAGAAGCAGTAGGTGTGACTTTCTGAGTCACATCGAGCGCCAGGGTATCGGTTCCAATACCAAGTTCCTCCTACTGATTCACCAGCCTCTAAAACTAAAGTTTTTAGACCAAGTCTATCTCGTAGAAAATGAAGCTGCTGAAGGCCCGAGAAACCAGCACCAATGATTACAGCATCGTAAGTGAGAAGCGAATTCTGATTAATACTCATGAAACTTATTTCCAACAAAAACTACAGTAATTTTACAAACAAAACCTTAAATATATCCTAAACTTTTTATTTACTGAGCACCTTTTCCATCCTTAATAAAGCTTCAGTCGGCGCATCATTTTCTTTAATTAACCTCAAAAGCTCCGCGTTTAAACGACTCTTAACTTCCACATCCTCAATTTTTTTTGATTGTTGAGGATCGATCAAAACATCATAAATCGCAGATTGCGTATCCTCCATTTTTTCCGGAAAATGATATGAATGAGTCTTAGAGTCCGCTTTTGATTTGTGCGGAACTTTAAGCAACGGTAACTCCTTCGAAAATTTAAAAGGCGGAGCTAAACTTGACTCTTTTAACTCCTCCAAGGAAAACGGTTTCGTCATGTGGGTTGGCATCAAAGTGTACTGATATAAATCTTGGTTTTTCATATTTTCGGGGTAGGCAAAATATGTATATTGACCATCTGCCAAATTGACTCCGCCTCCCCAATATCCAAAAATTGCGCTTTTCCGTAAATCAATTTCCTCCTTCATAAGGGGCAACAATGACTTTCCCTCGACCTCACTCGGAATAGGAGCTTGAAACATATCTAAAATAGTAGGCATGAGGTCTATGGTCTGGGTGAGTCCTCTTCGACGTTCACCACCTTTTGATTTATAAGCAGGATGATATATAAATAAAGGGATATGGGAAATTTCTTCATATAGAGGCATTCTATTTTTTGCCCACCACTCATGCTCTCCCAGCATAAATCCATGATCAGTACCTAAAATTAGGGCCGTGTCCTTCCATAAATCATGCTTATCAAAATAATCCAATACTTGACCCAGTAACTCATCACACAGCAACAAAAGGGCCATATAATTTGCCCGCAATTCAGCGATTTCATCCGATGTCTCAGTTACCCTGGCATATCGAGGCCAATCAAGAATTGGGCCTTCATAATTGGTTTTAAAAGCTTTCCGTAATCTTTCAGGAGCGAAAAAAGGTTCATGAGGATCAAAAGTTTCTATTTGAAGAAACCAATTATCAGCATCTTTGTTAACATCTAAAAATTCAAATCCAGCCCTAAAACATTTTACAGAAGGTAAATCCTCTTCATCTTTAATAAATTCTCTATTGATCATATAATTGTAGGGGTTTTGTTTATCGTTTGGGTCATTTTGACTTGGGTGATATTTTTCTTTTATTCGCTCTATAGGCGAGGTTAATAGTACCTTCCACGGGTCCGACTCTTGACCGCGAATAAAATCAAAGGAATTGTAACGAGTGTGATATGTAGCGCCACCATCTTCCCAATAATGATAATGGTCTGAAATTAGATGGGAATATACATCCTTCTGTTTGAGGATTTCAGGGAAAGAATTATCAAAAGGTTCGAGTGGTCCCCAAGAACGATGTAAAAATGAGTGTCTTCCAGTCTGCATATCGCGTCGCGCCGGCATGCAAGGCATCGATCCGATGTAATGTTTGTCAAATGTAACAGATTTTTGCGCTAATCGCTTAAAATTTGGTGTCTTAAAAAGCATCGAACCATATGGTTCAAGCATTAATCTGTTCAAACTATCAAATAGAAGAAATACTGTTTTCATTAAAATTCTCCAAGTATATTAAAATCAATAACAGATCTCATGCCATCACCCTGACGAATTGAATCAAACCCCTCATTAATTTGATCTAAGGTTATTTTTTTCGTTACCCAGTTATCAAGTTTAAGTCTACCTTGCATATAAAGTTCTACGATTCTTGGCATATCAACTCGAAAATGATTAGAGCCCATCCAAGATCCCTGAAGTCGCCTTTCACGAGACAAATCAAAACCATTAACTTCTATTGAAACACCCTGAGGCAACAAGCCTACTATGGTCGCAGTCCCACCAATTTTCAACATTTTAAAACATTGTTCGGCAGTGGATTTAAATCCCAAACATTCAATAGATTTCTCAATGCCTCCGCCGGTAATGTCTTTTACTTGCTCCACAGTATCACCGTCGCTAGGGTTAACCAAATGAGTTGCTCCTAATTTCAATGCCAACCGTAACTTTTCTGGATTAGTATCAATTGCAATAATTCGTTCGGCTCCCGCAACAAATGCAGTATTAACTGCAGCCATCCCGATTCCACCACAACCGAGAACTGCAACACTTTCTCCAGCTTTAACCTGAGCCGAATTAACTATTGCTCCATAACCCGTTATAATAGAACAACCAATTATAGCGGCTCTATCCAAAGGCATATCTTTTCTAATTTTAACAAGAGCATTTTCATGAACGAGCATGTTTTCGGCAAAACCTGAAAGGTTCAGTCCAGTATGAAGCTTTTCCGGCCTATCCCACAAAAGTCTCTCAGCTTGACCGGGTAACATTTTAACTTTTTCATCGGCACAAATATATGGCCTACCTGTCGTACAGTTATCACAGACCCCACAAAATACAGAAAGACAAGTAATAACATGATCTCCAGGTTTGACATAGGTAACATTCTCGCCAACCATTTCAACTATTCCAGATGCTTCATGACCTAGAACTACGGGAAGCGGATAGGGCAAATCGCCATCAATAAAATGAAGGTCAGAATGACATAATCCAGAGGCGGCAGTTCTAATAACGACTTCATTGCTTGTTGGATTTCTTAAAGCTATATCTTCAATTGATAATGGCTTTTTTGTTTCAAAAAGGACAGCAGCTTTCATTTTTAATTCCAAAACATCAATAGACAGTGTTATGTAATTACTTTTTTCTTCTAAATGCAAATCAGTTTTAAAAGTTTCAAAAAAAACCAAATAATATTTAACCATAAACTACTTTAAATAAGTTCTTGATAAAATCACTCGGGATTGACATTCACTATAAAAAATGTTTTGATCGAATCACTCAAAGCATGGTTTTTCAGTTTTGACAAATTTCAACTCAGCCGAAAATAAACCATGCAACTCTTTAGTCAGCCAAAAAATTGTCCCCACGATTTACTAGCCAGCCAAAACTTTTATAAAGCGCATTTTCATTTGTTAATACGCTTAATTAACGGAACCAATCCTGCCGATGACTCAAAGAAACATTTTTTCAAAATCGAAACCTTTTTGGATTAAATATACCAAAATTATTGGTACGTAGATATTCTGCTTTTTTCTATATCAAAGGCATTAAGAGACATTATATGGGTAGTCTTTTTTTTTAATCTATGGTCATTTTTTAAAAAGTAAGAGAAACCACTAATATTAATTAAAAATAGGAATTCATTTAATTTTTTGTAATCTTTAGGAGTAGAAACACATCCCGATAAACTTCAACCATAAATTGAGTTAAGAAGTGTAAAAAGTTTTGCTATTGTGTGCTTACCTTACTATAAGGTAATATATATTGTGTTTAGTCTGTAACAAGTTCAAGCGTTTTAAACAGAAATAAGAATGTAATATGAGGTTAAAATATGAATAATCATATAACAGAACAGTATTCAGACCCAGATAGCATACCTCCGATGGGGCAGACACTACCATTAGGTCTCCAGCACGTACTAGCAATGTTTGCATCAAATGTTACTCCATCAGTTATCATTGCCGGAGCAGCAGGACTAGCTTTTGGAAGCATGGAACAAGTTTATTTAATTCAAATGGCTATGTTGTTCGCAGGAGTTGCTACATTGTTTCAAACAATTGGTTTTGGAATGGTAGGAGCACGACTTCCAATCATGCAAGGAACCAGCTTTGCATTTGTTGGAGTATTAGCAGGTATATCTGCTACACAAGGTTTAGGTGTAGCTCTCACGTCCTGCGTAATAGCAGGTTGTCTACATTTTCTTCTAGGCTCAATAATTGAAAAAATTAGATGGCTTTTCCCACCTCTTGTAACGGGGTTGGTTATTCTTTCCATCGGTCTTTATCTCATTCCAGTGGCAATCAAGTATGCTGCTGGCGGTGCAGCTGATTTCCAAATGGCAGCGGAAAGCTTTGGTTCGCTTAAGCATTGGAGCGTTGCTTTATGTGTTGTTCTCGTCGCCATTGTATGTAAATTTTTTACTAAAGGTTTCATATCTAACAGCGCCATTTTAATTGGATTGCTTGCTGGTTATATTTTGGCATTTATTAGTGGTATGGTAAGCTTTGGCTCTGTTGCTAAAGCAAGTTGGATTACATTCCTCCAACCTATGCCTTATGGTGTAGAAATTAGTATTGGAGCGATTATTGCTGTAACACTAGTATCCATAGTCTCTGCTGTAGAAACCGTTGGCGATACCTCAGCCACTACGAAAGCAGGAGCAGGAAGAGACGCAACCGACAAAGAAATATCCGGAGCTACCTATGCAGACGGATTAGGTACCGCCGTAGCGGGCGTTTTTGGTGGATTGCCAAATACATCTTTTAGTCAAAACGTCGGCATAGTAGGCATGACAGGAATAATGTCTCGGCACGTGGTTACCGTCGCCGGTATAATTATGGTAATATGTGGATTAATTCCAAAGATTGGAGCAATTATAGCCTCCATGCCACTACCTGTACTAGGTGGCGGAGTTATTGTAATGTTTGGTATGGTTGTATCAGCAGGCTTAAATTTGCTTACTGAAGTAAAAATGAACCGAAGAAATATGGCGATCATTGCTATATCTTTGGCAGTAGGTCTCGGATTAAATCTAGTTCCTTCTGCAGTTCAGTATCTTCCTGGAATTATTAAAATTCTTGCAACCTCGGCGGTAGCACCAACTGCAATAATTGCTATTCTTTTGAATTTAATTCTTCCCGAAGAAATTTAAAATTGATTTTTGCGTTAGCTTCTATTGAAGCTAACGCATCTCATTTTCTAGAATAACACTGTCTTAAAAATTTTGTTTCAGCCACCCAATAAAATCATTGATTGTATCATCTCTATTCCACTCATTTAAACTTTCATGACGGGTGTTTGCTAAAATTGCACTATTTAGATTTTTTAAACCAAGTCTGATTAATTTTTTTTCAAAATTTCGATGATCACGACCAAAATTTGTGCAAGGATCATCCGAGCCACAACGCAAGTGTAACGGAAAATCTTTAGGTATTTTCTTTAATTTTTCATAATTACTGGAATTAAAAGCACCTTCAAGAACATCAAGCCACAATGAAATCGAAACATCAAACCCACAAAGCGGGTCGGCAACATACCTATCTACCTCAAATTCATCTTGTGAAATCCAATCGGCCATTGTTCGATTTGGTTTGAACTTGGCATTCCAAGCTCCATACGAAAGCTTCCAGGCAAAAATACTTGTCGACGTCGGATCTTTAAACAAAGACTCAGTGCGAAGAAGAAAAGCAGATAATCTCGCTAATAAGCCCGATTCTGGTTTATTCCAGCAAGCAAGAGCTTTTATTTTTTGTGGATATTGAAAAAAATAATTCATAGCTATAATAGCGCCAAGAGAGTGCCCAAAGGCAATTATCGGAACATTTGGAAACTCCTCTGCAATATGATCAATTACTGAGTTATGATCTTTAAGCACTAACTTTAAACCATCTGTTGGCCCAAAGCGACCAAGTGGGGCACCCTCTGCTTTAGTATTTCCGTGTCCTCTCAAATCATGAATAAAAACAGTAAAACCTGCTAGAGCACAAAGTTGAGCAAATCGGGAGTATCGTTTACCATGTTCAACCATGCCATGAGTTATTTGAATAATTCCTCTCGGGGCCCTTTTAGACACGATTTTATACAGATTCACGTCAGCACCCGTTGAAGTTCTTAAAAACCGCTGTTCCATATTGTTCACACACTTCTCCAATATTACTATAAAAAAGGGATCCCCTAGACAAATAACCTTAGCGACGAAGAATCAAACCATACTTGGGTTTCCTAGATTTTCTAACCAGAAATATCAATCCAACCAATTTTTGCAATATTAGAAAATTCGGGGAAGTAGTTTTCAATCTCTTCAATATTAAATTTCTCTAAAATCGATGTCTGTCTTTCTTTTTGCAACAAAAATAAAAAAGATTTTTTTACTAATTGCTCTTTAGTTAACTCACCAGCAGAAAAGTTCTTATGGGCCTCATCACTTACTATTACGATATGACGCGTTTCGGTATCTTTATTAATCCGAACAAGGAACTTATTATCATCTATCTTTTGGACAGCAATTAACTTCATTACAAGAATAATAATATAAATTTTTAAATTTAAAAGTAAGGAATTCATTAAAATAAGCATAAAAGCACTGCATCTTTATAACCAAAAAGAAAATTTCCTTTTAAATTAACTAATGACTAATGCCGGAAACCAATGCCAATATCCTATATCTGGATCAAAAATCTGGCAAACGACCTAATTCAGTATTGTAACTC
Source organism: Paracoccaceae bacterium (assembly GCA_029242355.1). GTDB lineage: Bacteria > Pseudomonadota > Alphaproteobacteria > Rhodobacterales > Rhodobacteraceae > JAYZEV01. The sequence continues at coordinate 28,731 of JAQWUC010000037.1, forward strand.
AAATAACCATGAACTAATTTGACGGCTTCAAAAAATATTTTTTGAACCTAAATATAGACTTTTAAAACAGTTCAATCAGTACGAAAGAACTTAATTCGCAAACGATTGACTTAAGTACATATCTTGTATCTAACACTTACATAATCTGGGATTATTAGACTGTGGACAATAAATTCATCAATAATAAGTTTTCTACAAAAGAACAATATGCGAAAAATATGAACGGCGTTGCCCTTATGGCCGTCGGAATGTTTCTCTTTTGTACTGTAGATACCCAAGCAAAACTGTTAACAAACAGTTTGAATCCGATACAAATAGTATGGCTTCGTCAATTTGGCTTGCTTTTCGGAGTGTCAGTTTTGTTATTTATTCGGGGAACCGAAATTCTAAAAACGAACCATTTGAAATTACAGATTTTAAGAGGAACAATAGTAGTAATTTCACCAGTTTGCTTCATTTCAGCTTTGATATTTGTACCTTTAGCTGATGCTGTAGCTGTTAGTTTTGTCTCACCTTTCTTCGTTGTAATACTTGCAGTAATATTTTTACGAGAGAAAATCGGTGTTCATAGATGGTTTGCAATCATTATGGGATTCTTAGGAACAATGATTATCATTCGTCCCGGATTGGGAATAGTTAACCCAGCTATCTTTTTAGTTCTAATAGCGGCTGCGCTTTTTTCAGTTAGACAAGTTATATCACGATTTTTAAGCCATTCTGATAATTCCATTACAACCATCGCTTATACAGCCTTGGTTGGCAGTTTTTGGCTAACTTTTGCTCTACCATTTGTCTGGAAATGGCCAAATTCAAGAACCGAATTGGTATTAATAATGAGTATTGCCATTTTAGCGGCTGTTGCAGAAATCTGTGTTATCAAAGCACTAGAATTAGCAGAGGCGACACTGCTCGGTCCAGTTCATTACACGTTAATAATCTGGGGTTTTTTTTATGGTTTCATGGTCTTTAATCAAATACCAGATCTTTGGACATGGATAGGTACGGTTATCATTGTTTGTTGCGGTCTTTATACAATGTATCGAGAAAAGTTGGCTAGCGTCAAAGATTTTATATAATTTTTTTCGTATAACATATACCGGTTTAGTCATTCACTTTATTCTATAGAATAATTGAAGCTTATGCTTATTCGTTCTTCATCGGACATGTTCATTGGTACTTCATGACGAAGCCAACTCTCCCACAAAAGTACATCACCTACCTGGGGCGAACGATAAATAAAATTGAGCATCTCACTTCTAGCTTTCAACTTCCGTTTTGGCGCCGCCATCATCATTGGCAATCTCGGATCCTCAAACTTTATCGAGCTAACCCCGGAGGGCATTGCGATATAGGTTGTACCACTTATTACACTATTTAGGTGTATATGAGATGTATGAACTCCTCCTGACGGCAATATATTGATCCAAAGGGAGTCAAGATTAATCCTTTGACCCTTGAGATCAAATTGAAGATCGCTACAAAAACTTGCAACATGCCTGTCCAACACTTTAACTAGTCGTTCAAAAATTGTGAACCGCCACGGAAGATCACTTAACGACGCGTAGCTTGTGTAGCCGGGATAACAATTTTTTTCGCACCATTTTTGACCAGCGACGTCATCATCAGCTATAGATAAACAGGCATTATTGAGATCACCAATATCTAAGCTTTTTGCAAAATCAAATAGCGAAGCATGATAAAGACGGGTAACAAAAAACGACTCGATATTAGGCATAAAAAAAAGTATATTCGAGCAATCAATGAATAGCGATATTTTTTTTAAGCAACTTAATTAAACAACCAATTAACAGATTCAATTTATACTTGAATTTTTACTTTTCCCATTGAAACTGTTCAGAAACACCAGTCTGAGAATGATAAAGAACTATTCTCCCTGACGTTACAAATTTCCCTATAACAGCTTAAATGACGACCTGATGAATAATCATTAGAACGAACTTATCAGGCTTAATAAGATGCGATTTCTGATTCAATAAACTTAAAGTTTTTCTTTAGTTTACATATCCGTCAAAAAAATAATTTAGTCCAATAAAGGTTTTCACTTACCAAGTTGCATTAACGCCACTGATTTTTGCATCGATACCATTAACTTGATAAGATTTCATAAAAATTCATTCCAATATGGTTAAAAAAGTTACCCAATTTCTCCGCCTGTCTCCTGCCTACGCTATCCATATCCATATTTCTTTAAGTATAAAGGTCCATCAATTCAAAGTTTTAAGGAACACTAATATCCGATATCAAGGCTTACCTAAGAAAAATAACATTTGCGTTAAATTTGTTTGTTATTTCGTAAATTGCTAATCTTTGTTCGTAATTGGTTCCTAACTAGGAATGTCAAATTAAACAAAAAAACGAACAGCACCATTAACAACCAACGCATAAAAAGTTTACATAACAATTTCATAAAAAGCGTTTACAAAAATATTATTAAGCTCAACTTCCAGTAATGCGTAGCCATTGCTTAAAACAATGTTTAAGGAATGGATCAGCTTCATTTATCATGTTTTCCAAATATGTCTCAGGAATGACAAATAAAATTGTTTTGATATTAGTTTTA
>JAQWUC010000038.1 GCA_029242355.1 Paracoccaceae bacterium
AGAGAACATAGTACATGACGAAAAAGCTCAACAACTTCACTTTAAAAATGCGAGAATGGAGTTTTTAGGATTACCAGTTTTTTATACGCCATACCTAAGAGTTCCGGAACCAGGTGTTAAACGTGCGACCGGCCTATTAACTCCAAAAATCCTCACGTCCAATTTACTAGGAGTTGGAATAAAACAACCTTTTTATATTAACTTAAATAGGACCTCAGATATTACTCTATCAATCTTAAAAACGACTAAAACAAAATTTTTAGTTGAAACAGATTATCGAAAAATATTTTCAAATGGAAACTTATTTTTTTCAGGCGCTGCCAAACCGGACAGTGAAAAAAATATCATTGAAGGATATTTTCAACTTAGTGGTAACGCTCGTATACTTGACAACTCTAGCCTTAATTACAATACAACCGCTGTTAGCAATAGTGGGTTTTTAGGAAAATACGGCTACCGGAATACCGATCGGTTAACCAGCAGTGTGGAGCTCACAAAACAAATGCGACATAGTTTCTCGAAAGCGAGCACAACATATTTCACCTCCTTAAGGGATAATGAACAAGAAAAATATGTAATAGTACCAAAATTTTATACGCGACACTTTAATCATTACAAAAATTTAAATATATTTTCTGGAACCGAGATTAGTCTCGTCGGTTTAACTAAAAAAAATTTCGAAACTGATCTAAGAGTTAATGCCTCCTTTGACGCTGAAAAAGCTTGGAAAATAAACACAGGCTTACGAATTAAAGGCTCAACCAAAATTTCTAGTAGTTTATATCGGATAAATGAGAATAATACCAAAAAAAACCTCTATAAGTATTTTGATCCAACATTTGGAATAGAGCTTAGTCTACCACTATATAAAAGTTTAAAAAAAAGATTGGAAACCATAAAACCGACACTTCAATTAGTCTACAACCCTGCCATAAAACTTAATGACAAAATATCAAATTCTGATAGTCAACAAGTCAAACTTGATCAATCATCACTTTTTTCTTTGAATCGCTTTTCTGGGTTAGATAAACAAGAATCCGGATTGAGGTTAAACTCAGGAGTCGAGTATTCAGTTGAAAACAACGGACCATTTTCTTATAATTTAGCTCTTGGACAGGTTTTTAGGGGAAATCCTTCTGAGCAGTTTTCCAAAGAATCTGGACTCTCAGGAATTAAATCAGATATCCTCATTTCCGGTAAACTTGACTATAATTCTTTAATTTCAATTCATGGTGAACAGCTTTACGATCAAAAGTTAACGCTTAGGCATGCTGAGACCACTTTTCATTATCGGCAGCCGAAGAGTACAATCTCAAGTGGTTTAATATTTTTTGAAGCCGATCTAACCGAAAATCGTCCAACTGACTTAACCGAGTTTACATTAGGCATTCAATCGACACTGAACCGAAACTGGTTATCAAGTTTAGACTTGAGACGAAATTTGAACGAACACGAAAACATAAACGCATTATTGAAATTTTCTTACGAAAATGAATGTGCAAAAATAAATTTATCGTTTAAAAAGCGTTTTACAGAAACAGACACCCTTCCAGCTGATACTAGTGTTGAATTAACATTCGATTTAAACGGGCTTGGTGAAAAACGTGCTTCATTTAGAAAATCTAATTGCCTTATTTATAATTAACAATTAATTACTTCATAATATTTTTTACATTAATAGGAAAAGTATGCAGCTATTCTTTAGAACTTTCTTACTCATTTTAACCCTTATAAATATAACTAGTCTTAAAACTTACGCATCTAGTGAGAACATGAACTTTATTATTATAAGCAATGTAAATGGCGATATTATAAGTAACTTTGATGTACAACAAAGACAAAACATAATTCAAATATTTAAAATTAACTTAAGCACAGAGCCGTCTGAAATAAAAAAACTTTTAATAGAGGAAATACTGCAAAAGCAATTTTCAAATTCGCGTAGTTATAAACTAACCGACGAAGAAATAAGAAAAAATTTAGAAGAATTTTTGGAGAGTCAAAAACTTACCAAAATCAGTTTAATTAATCTTTTAAAAGATAAGGGAATAGAATGGAGTTCGTTTGACAATTTTTTAAACTCGACGGCTCTATGGAAGAAGTCTTTAATAAAGAGTTTTGCTGGAAAGGCCATTTTAAGAGAGGACGATTTAAATTTACCACCAGAAAAACATTTAACTCGTACTATAAAAGGTTTTGATCTGTCTGAAATTATAATACCATTTGCAGAATATGGTAAACCAAAATCATTATTATTAGCCAATAGACTCAAACTCGAATTAAATGCTGGGGGCAACTTTGGTGATGCAGCACGCCGATTTTCAAGATCACAGAGCCAGATGGTTGGAGGTAAACTTGGATTTATTGATGAAAGAAAGCTACCAAAAGAAATAAAAGAAATACTATCAGAGTTATCAGATACTGAAATAGCAGGACCGATAACAACCAAGGAAACAGTTATACTATTCAAACTTAACAAGAGAGAAAAAAGACAATTAAAGTCAAATTTAGATTATCTTATGGAGTTCATTATTGTTGAAGAAGAAAAAGTAAATGGAATTAAATCTTGCAATGAAGCACCCTCAGATATTAAAGAATCCGTACTATTGTCGAAATTAGAAGGAAAACAATCTAAAATCTTAAGAATAGCTAAAAAGTTTGAAGTAAATCGTTTAAGCGAAACAGAATTGATTATTTTGTGTAATAGTAAAATTGAAGGAACTACAACACAAATTAATAATAAAAAAGCTAAGTATTTTAATGACCAAATGATAGCTTTTAGTGAAAAGTTAATGTTAAAACTTTACCGAGAGGCTATAATAAAATAAAAATGGAAAATCCACCAATTATACTGACAATGGGAGAACCAGCTGGAATTGGGCCCGAATTAATCATTAAAGTAAAAAAAATCCTAGGAGACAGATACCCTTTTTACGTAATCGGCGATTTTAATTTTTTAACATCAATAGCAACAAAAAGTTCTATAGAAACTGTAAAGATACAACACTATAGTCAAACATTTAAATATCCAGAAAAACTCTGTATTTTTGATCATAAACTCCCAGACAAAGTTGTTCCCGGTAATATCTCGTTAAAAAATTCAGCTGTAGTTAAACAAAACATACAAAAAGCTGTTTCATTAGTAAAAACCAAGCAAGCATTAGCCCTCGTTACCAACCCAATAAATAAATGGGCACTTAAACAAAACAAAAATTTTTTATATGAAGGTCATACAGATTTTTTAGCTTATCTTGATTCAGAAAATGCTACTTCAGTAATGATGCTCGCAAATCGAAATGGATTTCGAGTTATACCAGTAACAGTTCATATACCAATTAAGCAAATAAGTTCGAAATTAACACCCCAGCTTCTCAAAAAGACGTTAAATATAGTAGCTAACAGTTTACGAACGGATTATGAAATTGAAAACCCAAAAATATTAATAACGGGAATGAACCCCCACGCTGGAGAAAATTCAACAATAGGGTTGGAGGAATCTACCGTTATTGCACCAGTAATCAAAAATCTACAGCATCCTAACTTTCAATTGATAGGTCCAGTACCTGCCGACACTGCATTTACTCCCAAAAACCGTTCTAAATATGACGCATTTGTATGTATGTATCACGATCAAGCTTTAATTCCGATTAAAACCATAAGTTTTCATGAAAGTATAAATATTACTTTAGGCTTATCATTCGTTCGAACTTCACCTGACCATGGAACAGCACTAGATATTTCTGGGAAAAATGAAGCAAATCCCCAATCGTTAATTTTAGCAATTGAAGAAGCGCAGAATATCGCCAAAGCAAGACAAAAATATGCAGAAAAAAAATGAACTAGACAAAATATCAGAAGTGATCTCGAGATATAATCTGAAGCCCAAAAAGTCGCTTAGCCAAAACTTTTTACTTGATCTTAATTTAACAGAACGCATTGTGAACTCAATGGGTCAGATTAACAATCACGATATTTTAGAAATTGGGCCCGGACCAGGAGCATTAACACGCTCATTACTTGACTTAGGGGCTCGAAAAGTTATCGCAATAGAAAAGGATTCTCAGTTTCTCGATCCCCTTAATGAAATCAGTAAAGCGTACCCAGGGAAACTAAAAATAATTAATGCAGATGTGCTTTCAATAGATATAGAAACTTTTTTAAACCCACCCGTAAAAATTGTTTCAAACCTTCCATATAACGTTGGAACACAAATTCTTTTAAATTTTATTTCTAAAAAAGAATGGCCTCCGTTCTGGGAATCCCTCACGTTAATGTTTCAAAAGGAAGTGGCTGATCGGCTAATCAGCGAACCCAAAAATAAATCTTATGGTCGTCTATCAATACTGGCACAATGGCGATCAAATGTAAAAATGGTCTTCAAAGTTAACGCAAGTTCCTTCCTACCGGTGCCAAAAGTTCACAGCGCTGTAGTTCAATTTACGCCATCTTTCAAACCGCAATTTTTTGCTCACCAAGAAACTCTAGAGCGCATCGTGAAGGACTCGTTTAATCAGCGACGAAAGATGTTAAGGCAATCATTGAAGAAAACTCATTTCAACATTGAAAAAATTCTCACTAAAGCCGAAATAGATCCAAGCTGTCGGCCCGAAGAACTTTCGATCAAACAGTTTTGTAAATTGGCCAACATATTAACGGCTGAACCAAATTAATTAAAATTTATTAAAAATTTTAAACTTTCAGAGTTTCAGTATCTACAGAAACACGCTTTTTAACAATCTTTCTCTGCGCAGGTCGCTCCAATAACTTCTCTTTTTCTACAGTTTGTTTAGCCCCATCTATATTTTTTTCTAGATTTTTACCAAACTTAACTACCGTATCTTCCTGTTTATCGGTTTTAGGCTCACTCGATGTCTCATCACTAATCTCCTCCGGCAACTGAGCATTAGTTTTATTTGCAACAGCGTTTAAATTTTGCTCTAGCTGTTTTTCAGCTATTTCTTTTTGAGCTTCAATAAGCAAACGAGAATAATGTTCTGCATGTTGCTGAAAATTTTCAGCTCCAACTCTATCACCAGACAATTGGGAGTCGTACGTTAAAGACAGGTACTTATCGATAATTTGTTGTGGAGTTCCACGAACCCTACCCTCTGGACCAGCACTTTCAAAAACACGATTAATATTATTTCCAGCCGATCCACGGCGATTGTTGTTTTTATTACGGTTTCGTGATTTATTTGATGGTCTCATCTAAACTTACTACTCTATATAATTTTGTTATTTTCTACTTAATTACAACTTTTCTAAATTAAAAACTTATTTAGTAAAACTGATAAAGTTTGTTTAATTACCGACTTTTTGCTTTTGGGAGGATAATTATTGTATTAAAACTAATGAAATTATAAGCTTTTAATATAATAATACAAGCATTTGTTAGCCATGGTTCACTTATAACAAATAACTAGTCTCTTATGCGTCTTTTTTAACACAGACTACTCTATCAATACCATTAAGGTCTTTTTTTACATCAACTGCAGACAACCCATACCATGAAAAAATTTCCAAAACATCACACCTCTGCCCTTGACCAATTTCAAAATAGCCAACTCCCTGATCAGTTAAATGGGAAGAGATCGAATGGGCAATATCCCTGTAACAAGTCAATCCATCTGGACCGCCGAGAAGTGCAATTCTAGGTTCATAATTTTTAACATCTCTAGGTAATTGAAAAAATTCATCATCACTTATATACGGAGGATTGGATACAATAATATCATATTTCTTTGATATATTTCGAAACCAATTTGACTTTATGAAGCATGTTTTTACTTGATGTGTCTTTGAATTCTTACGAGCCACTATTAATGCTTCCTCGGAAATATCAGAACCAGTAATTTTAACATCACTTAACGCTAGCGCTAGTGAAATAGCTATGCAACCACTGCCAGTGCCAAGGTCCAAAATAGTTTTATTCGAGCCAAGGTTGCTCAAAACTGATTCAATTAGAAGCTCAGTTTCTGGTCTTGGATCTAAAACCGTTTTATCTACATAGAAAGAGGAATCCCAAAATTGTTTTTTTCCGATTATTTTTGCGATTGGCTCAAAATTAACTCTTCTCTCTAACAATTTTTTTAATTTAATTAATTCAGTTTTTGAAATCGTTCTATTTTGATCGAGATAAACTTCATTCATTGATAGATCTAATCCAAAACATAGTAAAAGCATTGCATCACGTTGTGCACACATATTCGTTTTATCTTTAAGTTCTTGAGTAAAGCTTCGAAGAACATGTCCCAACAAATTCATCTTAATTCAATTCAGAAAGCTTTTTAGCAGTCGCGGAAGCAATTAGAGCATCAATTATAGTATTTAAACTTCCATTCATAATCTCATCTAACTTGTAAAGAGTTAAATTAATGCGATGGTCTGTAACTCTTCCTTGTGGAAAATTATACGTCCGAATTCTTTCAGACCGATCGCCGCTTCCGACTTGGTCCCTTCTATTTATTGCTCGTTCAGAATCATATTTATCTTTTTCTATATCGAAAAGTTTTGTTCTAAGAATCTGCATAGCTTTCGCTCGATTTTGATGTTGTGACTTTTCTGAACTTGTTACGACAGTACCAGTTGGTAAATGCGTGATGCGAACAGCAGAGTCTGTGGTATTTACGTGTTGTCCTCCCGCACCAGATGCACGCATGGTATCTATTCTTATGTCCGCTTGTTTGATTTCCAAATCAATTTCGTCCGCTTCTGGTAAAACCGCTATAGTCGCAGCTGAAGTATGTACTCTTCCTGCACTTTCAGTTTCGGGAACTCTTTGAACACGATGCACTCCACTCTCAAACTTTAAACATCCATAAACTGATTTACCACTTATATTAACTATAGCCTCACGAACTCCTCCCACTTCTGTAATCGAATTTTCCAAAATATCAAAAGCCCAGCCCTGACTTTCAGAAAACCTTTCATACATCTTAAGAAGATTTTTGGCAAAGAGACTTGCCTCATCTCCCCCAGTTCCCGCTCTCACTTCTAATATCACTGACTTTAAATCATTTTTATCTTTTGGAATTAATGATATCATTATCGAATTCTCTCGGGCGGTTATTTCCCTCTCAATTCGTTGTATTTCTTCAACAGCAAGATTTTTCATCTCAGGTTCTTCTAAAAATTTCTTGGTATCATCTAAAGACCCTAAAAGCTTTTGATAAGTGATTATTTCGTTCACTATAGGTTTTAAGTCAGAGTATTCTTGTCCAAAAGATTTAAGTTCATCAACACTTAAGCTACCACTCAATTGGGCTTCAACAAACTCATAGCGTTCAATAAGCTGATTCAGTCGATCCTTATTGATCATAGTACTCTCGAACGACAAAAATCATTCTTTTGAAGTTCCAATTTCCTGTGCACGTTTTTCTACAAGCTCAACAATATCTTCTATCATGTCTTCATTTTTCAATTTGTGCATACGCTTTCCAGCATTGTAAATCATTCCGCTTCCTGATCCTCCTCCAGTAAAGCCAATATCAGTCATAAGCGCTTCTCCAGGTCCATTGACGACGCAACCAATAATTGATAAAGACATCGGCGTTCGAATATGTGCGAGTCGATCTTCGAGCACTTCCACAGTTTTAATTACGTCGAACCCCTGTCGGGCACATGATGGACAAGAAATAATTTGCACGCCTCTATGTCTTAAACCTAAAGACTTAAGAATTTCAAAGCCAGCCTTAATTTCTTCTACTGGGTCAGCAGATAGTGAAATCCTCAAGGTATCTCCAATACCCATCCATAAAAGATTTCCCATTCCGATCGCTGACTTTATAGTTCCAGAAATCTTTCCACCGGCTTCTGTTATTCCTAAATGTATTGGGGCCTCAGTAATTTCAGCAAGTCCTTGATATGCAGCTGCTGACATAAAGACATCTGAAGCTTTTACGGAAATTTTAAAATTAAAAAAATCGTTGTCCTCTAAGATTCTTATGTGATTTCGACCACTTTCTACCATTGCATCAGGGCAAGGTTCACCATAGGTTTCCAACAATTTGCGCTCTAAGCTCCCTGCATTTACACCAATTCGAATAGCACAATTATAATCCTTTGCGGCAGAGATAACCTCTTTAACTTTGGTCGAATCCCCGATATTTCCTGGATTAATTCTTAGACAAGCTGCACCATTTCTTGCCGCTTCGATGGCCCTTTTATAATGGAAATGGATGTCTGCAATTATTGGAACCGGGCTCTCAGAACAGATTTCTTTCAACGCCTCTGTACTTTCAATGTCAGGACAAGACACTCTCATAAGATCAGCACCAGCTTTAACACAATCATTTATTTGGTTTAATGTCGCTTTTATATCAGTCGTAAGAGTATTTGTCATTGATTGAACCGAAATTGGGGCTTCACCACCGACGGGAACCGAGCCCACAAAAATCTTCTTACTTTTACGTCTGTAAATATTTTTCCACGGCCTAATACTATTTAACATTTATATCTCATAGCTCGTAATAACTTAACTTTTAACTCAATTACGTTTTGAGCCTTTTAAAGTATTAATCAACTACCTCAGCAGTATCGACAATAGTCTCATTAAGCCATTTTTGGCCATAAACTTCTGTGTTTCCTACCGATATTAAAAAACTTTCCTTTATGGAAACTGGGTCAAGCGATATCTTTTTAACAACAGATTTATCCTTTGAAAGAGGTCCAAACACTTTTTTATCAACAACAAAATACACATTTTGTGCATTTCCCACTCTCAATTGTCCCTTAAACAACCTTTTGTCGATCAAATATGTTTCACGTTCTTTAAGGATTTTTTCAAAGACAATGTCTCCATTTCCATTTTTTACTATAACCCATGCAGGTGTTATAGCTAATATTTTAACTTCAGGAACGCTTGGTGCAGTTCGAACAACAGGATCTGGAAGCCCATAATTTGAATGACTATCGTTTAAGGAAACCTCGTTTGCAACATTTAGACTTCTGTCTAATCTTGAGTACGCCATTACTGGAGGTTGAACCTTATTTTCTAAAGCTGTCAAAACATCCGGCTTTAGTGTTGCTAACGCTTTATCGCGTGGTTCGAAAAGTGGAATAGCGAGCTCTTCACTAGAGTAAACATCAGAAATTATCGACAAATTTAATACACTGTTTGTGGGTTCAGCAAATATTTCTGGCGGGGCCTCAAATGCTACAATATCAAGCTTTTGAACATGTTTTAATACTGAAATCCCTCCAAAAACAGAACCAAATAAAACAATTAATACCAAAAGTGCGGGAGCAGATCGTAAAAAAACATCTTGAGTAACGGAAGTTGTATAATTAATCTGACCTATTTTTCCAGGCTCCCAGTCCGACTCTGGACCAAAATTTTTATGGGAGGACTTTACAACTTTTTGAGTTTGCCAAGTTAAATCTTTATTCTGATTCGAAAACCCTGATTCACGACAAAACCGTTCATATAAGGGTTCGGGGTCTAAACCTAAATACCGGGCATATGATTTGACATAACCAGCTATAAAACCTTTATTTGAAAAAACTTGCAGATCACAATTCTCTATTGCTGCAATATAAGAGGCTTTTATTTTCAGCTCCCGTTGCACATCCAAAAGTGACTTTCCTAAAGTTGCCCGTTCGCCACGCAGTTCATCTCCCAGTAAAATCTCGTACTGGTCAAAGCCTTTCAACGAATAATTAACCCCGTCCGCCATACTTTCCTATTTTACAACTAATTTTCGCTCCACAAAAGCGAATCGCAAGCACAAACTCAAGTTTTATTCATACCACATATTTTTTGAAAATAAAATCTAGTGTGACGCCAGTGCAATTAACGTTAAGACCCATGAATTATGAATAAATAACCACGAGTTTCACACCCTAAGTTAAAGGTATTACTTTTGATTTTGAGAATGCAAAATCAGATATTTTTTTTAAAAGAAAAGTAAATTCTCTAGGAGCCTCGTGAGTATTCATAATCCATGTAAAAATCATTTGATCATCGTGCTGCAAGAGCTGTTCATAACAATCAAGTTCATCGCGAGTTAACAAAAAAATGTATCTATCGATAAAGTTCCCAAGTATGAGATCCATTTCTTTCATTCCTCTCCGCCAACTTTGAATTTTTAATCTCTTTTTCTTTTTTTCTAATATGTCCATAGATCCCTGTGTGATATTATCGTGAATTGAAATGAATCTACAAAATTTAAGAAATATTCAAAGTCTTTGAAATTTTGTCATCCAGTAACGCCAGTCGTCTTAAAAGCCCTTTGTTAACAGCTCGTATACTGCGCAATTCTTTCAGTATTTCAATTTTATCATGTTCTAACGAAATAAGTCGTCTCTCAGGAGAAGCAATGCCACTACCTAAGCCAGACATTAGCCAAACCATTGATACGTTTAGTAGAGCAGACACCATTTGCAGCTTATTTGCTCGAGGCTCAACTTTGTCATATTCCCAAGCTTGAATAGTTCTTATATTAACTCCCATTTTACTTGCTAAAACTTTTTGGGTGAGTCCTGCTGCTTCTCTAGCCGCACAAATTCTATCCCCAAAAGTTGCGTGTAATTCACTATAATAAGGATCAGGTTTCAAAGCGGTATTATGAGGATTTGTTTGAACCATAGGTTTCTCTTTCCAAATTGCCCTGTTATCTTTTTAAAACATTTGCTAAAGTAAAGCAAATAGAGGTGCAAAATGCAATTGCTATCAACAAAATTAAACTTTGTTAAAACATCCGCTACCGCACAAATTCATAATTTAATTTTAAAAAAACAAGAAGCCGGTGAAAAAGTTATCAACCTTTCTGTTGGTGAGCCTGATTTTGATACACCTCAAAATATTAAAAATGCTGCTTACAACGCAATAAAAAGTAATAATACTAAATACACGTCCACGGGAGGAGCAAAGCAACTTAAATTAGCTATTGCAAATAAATTCCTTAACGAAAATTCTTTGAATTATAAAATGAATGAAATAATCATCTCATCTGGTGGTAAACAGGTAATTTTTAATGCACTATTAGCCACATTAAATGAAAATGATGAAGTTATAATTCCTTCACCCTATTGGGTGAGTTACCCTGATATGGTGACCCTTTGCGGCGGAATTCCTAAAATAATACAAACTAAGATGGAGAATAACTTTAAGCTTTCTCCTGATCAACTTAAAGAAGCTATAAATTTAAGAACAAAATGGTTGATCCTAAACTCGCCGTGCAATCCATCAGGAAGCGTCTACACAAAAAAAGAGATAGTGGATTTGTGCCAAATACTTGAAAGATTTCCTCACGTTCACGTACTTTCTGATGATATTTACGAGCATGTGATTTACCAAGATTTACCTTTTTATAACATCCCTCAGGTATATCCCTCATTCAAAAGCAGAACACTTTTAGTAAATGGTGTTTCGAAATCCTATGCAATGACAGGTTGGAGAATAGGCTATGGTGCAGGAAGCCAACATCTAATAAACGCAATGACTACTATACAGAGTCAAAGCACTTCAAACGCAAGTAGTGTAAGCCAATATGCCGCCATCGAAGCGTTGCAAGGTGACCAAGAATTTATTCAAAACAATAAAATAATTTTTCAAACACGCCGTGATCTAATGTTAAAAATTCTAAATCAATCAGATTACATCAAAGTTATAAAACCAATGGGATCTTTTTATGCTTTACCATCAATTAGAAACCTTATTGGAAAATTAACGCCCCAAAAGAAAATTATAAGCTCGGATAAAGATTTTGTTTTTGAATTACTTAATGAAACTGGGGTCGCAGTAGTTCCAGGGAGTGCATTTGGTGCTGAAAATACTTTTCGAATTTCATATGCTGTAGAAAAAAATTTACTTCAAGAAGCTTGCAGCCTCATTACAAATTTTGCTAATAACCTACACTAAAACTATACCAAAAATTACGTCGATGAGACTTTAATTAAAAAAAAGAGTTTATGAATTAAGCAAAATTAAAAAATAATGATGAGCCCGATAACAAAAAAAAGTAGAAGAGAAATAACAATGCACGACATTCGTAAAATAAAAGAAAATCCAATTGAGTTTGACAAACTTTTGTCAAGAAGGCACCATAGATATGTAGCTCAGGAGATTCTGAAACTTGATGCAGAAAGACGAGCTAAAATTCTTGAATCAGAAACAGCACAAGCTGAGAGAAACAACGTCTCAAATCAAGTGAAACAAGCAAAACTAAACAATAATTTAGAGGAATTTGAAAATTTAAGAACTCTTCTATCCAATTCAAAAGAAAAAATAACACGGTTAGACATAGAAGCCAAAGAAGCCGATGATATACTTCTAAAATTTCTTCTTTCCTTACCGAACACACCTAATCCTAATGTGCCTAGTGGAAAAGATGAAAATGACAATGTAGAGATTCATCGATGGGGAACTCCACGAATATTTGATTTTGAACCGCGCGAACATTTTTTAATAAAAGGAGCAGCAGGCCTGAATTTTAAAGATGCAGCAAAAATATCTGGTAGTCGCTTCGTCATCTTGGAAGGTACAATGGCATCTCTTCATAGGGCGTTAGCACAATTTATGCTTGATGTACAAATCAATGAACATGGATATAAAGAAGTATGGACTCCTGTTTTGGTAACTAACAAATGCATGACCGGGACTGGCCAATTACCAAAATTTGCAGATGAAAGTTATTCAATTTCGAACAACCAGTGGCTTATACCAACGGCTGAAGTAAGCTTAACAAATGTATTTTCCGATAAAATTCTTTCTTTGAGTGAACTTCCAAAACGCCTAGTATGCCATAGTCAATGTTTTAGATCAGAAGCTGGAAGTGCTGGCCGTGATACATCCGGAATGTTGCGTCAGCATCAATTTGAAAAAGTCGAAATGGTCTCCATAACTTTACCAGAAAAAAGTCACACCGAATTAATTAGAATGACTGAGTGTGCTCAAAAAATTCTTGAACTTTTAGAAATTCCATACAGAACAATGCTTCTCTGTGCTGGTGATATCGGATTTAGCGCAACTCAAACACACGACATTGAAGTATGGCTTCCTGGACAAAATCGTTTTCGAGAGATTTCAAGTTGCTCCTCTTGCGAAGATTTTCAAGCGCGTAGAATGAATGCTCGATACCGATCATCAAATTCCGCTAAGCCAGAATTTGTTCATACATTAAATGGTTCCGGTTTAGCGGTAGGGAGATGTCTCATAGCAGTGCTTGAAAATTTTCAACAAGAAGATGGATCAATTTTAATTCCTAAGGTTTTACAATCATATGTTGGAAATTCAAAAAAAATTACAAAAAGTGGAGAATTTCTTTGACATTTAAAATCTTAGTGACAAACGACGATGGAATAAACGCACCTGGACTAGTAATAGCTGAGAAAATTGCTCATGATATTTCAGGAAAAAACGGTACTGTCGTAACTGTGGCACCATCGTTAGATCAGTCCGGTGTTGGGCATTCTATTTCGTATTTGCGACCAAGCCTAATTACTAAGCATAATGATACTCGATATTCAGTTGAAGGTTCACCTTCAGATTGTGTTTTAGCTGGGATTCACTATGTTATGAAAGATAATAAACCGGACTTAATTTTGTCTGGAGTTAATAAAGGTCATAATGTAGCAGAGGACATACTCTACTCAGGCACGGTAGGCGCTGCGATGGAGGGTGCGCTACAAGGAGTAAAATCAATTGCACTAAGCCAATGCTATTCAAAAGACTCGTTGTTATTTCATGATAGCTTTGAAACTGTCCGGAACATTAGTGCAAAGATTTGTTTAAAATTAATTACTTTAGATAAGTGGAATCTTAAACCGTACGAGACTTTCTATAACATCAATTTTCCACCGGTAAGAAACTCTGAAATCAGAGGAATATGTGTTTGCAAGCAAGGCAGAAGGTCAAACAGCTCTTTTGGTCTTGATTCAATAACATCCCCAAATGGAAGAACATTTCTAATGGTAAACCACACCCCAAAAAACTCTAGTAATAAAGAAACAGGACGTTTCAAATCAGATTTAGAAAAAATGAGTAATAACTTTGTCACGGTAACACCATTAAAAGCAGATCTTACAGAATACGATGAACTAGAAAAATTAGATAAAATTTTTAAAAATGATTCTTGATCAAACAAAGCTTAAATTTATTTTTAACTTA
This sequence comes from Paracoccaceae bacterium, assembly GCA_029242355.1. Taxonomy (GTDB): domain Bacteria; phylum Pseudomonadota; class Alphaproteobacteria; order Rhodobacterales; family Rhodobacteraceae; genus JAYZEV01. The sequence goes on from JAQWUC010000038.1 coordinate 14,108, forward strand.
CGGAATGCTAATGTAACAGATAAAACAGTTCTAAATATAATGGAAGAAGTCTCCAGAGATCATTTCATCAAAAATTCATTTAATAGTTACGCATTGGAAGATATTTCTCTACCTATAGAATGTGGACAAACAACAACTCAACCAAGTATTATAGCTTTAATGGTGCAAGCACTTGAAGTAACAGCACGATGTAAAATCCTTGAAATTGGGACGGGTTCAGGCTATCAGACAGCAATCTTGGCTAAATTAGGAAGGCGCGTTTACTCAATTGAAAGGTTTAAAAAACTTACGAATCTTGCCAGACAAGCAATTACTGAACTATCACTTGCAAATGTGACTATAATCTATGGAGACGGTACAATGGGCCTACCAGAGCAAGCACCATTCGATCGAATAATACTATCTGCATCTGTCGAAGACATACCGAGTACTTTGCTCCAACAGCTAAAAGAAGACGGAGTTTTAGTCGCACCTGTGGGGGAAAGAGAATTGCTACAGACGGTGGTACGAGTTAAAAAAAAGAACAATAGTTACGAATATAAAGAGCTAAAACAGGTTAAATTTTTACCGATTATTGAGGGAAAAGAATTAGTAAAACTTGATAAAAGTCGAAATCTGTAACAAAATGGATAAACAAATGTATGCACCTTCCAAACACAGAACAACTATTTATTACTTGATATTATTTGTTATATTAATGTTGACCTCCTGCAGATCAACTATTAATGAACCAGTAACGCAAACCACATTAAATAGTGTCGATCAAATAGACACTCTGAATAGAGAGGACCCTGATAATCGAGGTATAATAACATATGACACTTATCAAATTTTAATTGCGAATGGGAGCGAAACTATTTCTGAAATCGCCAATAGACTAAACATTAACGAAGAAAAGCTTGCCCTCTATAATGGGTTAATCCCAAATTATAGACCCCGTAAAAACGAAATGATTGCACTTCCTGAAGATCAGTTCATCAGCCCTAGCGGTTGGTCAACTGAAATTACCAGAGCCACAATTGAAAACGAACAGAGTAGTCAACAAAAAATTAGTTCTGCAAATAACCCTTTAAGACATCGCGTTAAAGAAGGTGAAACTGTTTATTCTTTGGCGAGAGAGTACAAAGTGTCCGTCAATTCAATAGCAGCATGGAATGGCCTTGGGCCAGACCTTGATATTAAAACTGGGCGCGAAATAATTATTCCAGCAGCAACCAGTTCTTTATTAAAAACCACACAAAGTAAAAAAACTTCAGAGGTAAAAATAAATGAACGTAAAGAACCTTCAAATATTAAAGAGCAAAAATCGATAAAAACTGTGGAAACAAAGTTATCTGATAAGAAAAAAAACAATACACCTGAACAAAAACCGTCTTTACCAGAGGTGGAAATAATCTCAGTTAAACCATTTATTGCACCCGTTATGGGAATAATCGTAAGCAAGTACAGTCAAGATAAAGGAAGTCAAAACAATAACGGAATTGACTATGAAACTGAAATCGGTTCCAGTGTTAATGCAGTAGCTGATGGCAAGATCGTTTTAGTATCGGACATAGTCGGAGGCAACGGAAAAATAGTATTAATCCGCCATGATTCAGAATTAATTACAATCTATGGAAGGCTAACAAATGTAACTATTGAAAAGGATCAAGACGTAGATCAAGGTCAAAACATTGGTGTGGTAATAAAAGACTCTCAAACAAGCAAAGGTTTGATGCATTTTGAGGTTAGAAAAGGAATGAAAAGTGTTGATCCAGAAACCATGATCCGATAGATGCCACATTTATTGAATTTTGTTCAGGATATTTAGATCATGTTTTCCAGCCAAGTCAGAAATAAATTGCCAGGCCACTCTGCCTGACCTCGAACCGCGCGTCTGCTGCCACTCTAGCGCTTTGATAAGTAGTTTTTGCTCATTGATTTTAATATCGGCTATTCTGCAGTAGTTCTTAACCATTTCAAAATATTCGTCCTGTGTACAATTATGAAAACCAAGCCATAACCCAAACCTATCCGATAATGACACCTTTTCCTCGACAGACTCAGATGAATGAATCGCCGCAGAGCTCTCATTTTCAATCATATCACGAGCAATCAAATGGCGACGATTAGAGGTAGCATAAAAAAGTATATTTTGAGGACGACTTTCTAATCCACCATCAAGCATTGTTTTTAAAGATTTATAATCGGATTCATCTTCTCCGAAAGATAAATCATCACAAAAAATGATGAACCGATACGGCTCATTTTTAATTAACTTGATTAAAGAATCTAGGTAGCCTAAATCTTCTCTTCTGATCTCAATTAATTTCAAGTTTTTTGATTTAAATTTCGCATGGACTGCTGTTATTAATGAAGATTTTCCCATACCCCGAGCACCCCAAAGCAACGCATTATTGGCTGAAAATCCCTCACTAAATTGCTTGGTGTTTTCTATAAGAATGTGTTTAACATTCTCTATACCAATTAACAGATCCGAATTTAATGAACAAATATTATCAACTACCTCTAATCTGTTAGGTATAGTCTTCCAAACAAATGCGCTCTTGGAACTTAAATTAGGCAACCTTGGTTCACTAGGACTTAAGCGTTCAATTCCTTCCATTATTCTTTTTAAAATTTCTTCTTGCTTCATATTATTTCTGTTTTGATTAACCCGTATCTATCGACGTTTTTGATGACTTGTCACGCTTTCTTTCGACCAATTTTACCAAGAAAATTGAAACCTCGTACAACGCATAAACTACCGAAAAAAGAATAATCTGTGTGATAACATCTGGTGGAGTAACAATAGCGGCTAAAAGAAGAATACCAATCACCGCATACTTTCTTACTTTGGCGAGACCCATTGACGATACTAAACCAGACATACCCATTAGCGTCAACAGAACTGGAAGCTGAAAGCAAAGCCCAAACGCGATTATGAACTTCATTGATAATCCCAAATACTCATTTATAGTGCCGAGATAAGTTATACCTACTGCATTAGCAACAGATTCCTCGGTCTTTTGCTGAAAGCCTAAGAAAAAATCAAATGCCAGCGGCATGACTACATAAAATGCAAAAGATGCCCCAATGAAAAATAAAACAGGAGAAGCTATCAAGAATGGAAGAAAGGCACCTCGCTCAGCTTTATAGAGTCCTGGAGCTACAAATTTCCATAATTGAAAGCCGATAAATGGGAAAGCTACAATAAACCCACCAAATAGTGATATTTGAATATTTACCATAAATCCTTGCTGGAGTCCTGTAAAGATGAGGTCAGGCTCCTGCCCATTAATTTTTAAAATTGCTACGATTGGTTTAGCCAAGAAATTAAAAATATGTTGAGCAACCGAAAAACAAAGAAGGATGCCAATAATGAAAAAGACGGCTGCTTTAATTAATCGCGTTCGTAATTCAATTAGATGCTCTACGAGCGGAGCTGACGAACTACTTTCGTGATTTTCTTTATCTGAATTTTTAGTCATTCATGCATCCTAAACATCAAAACAGTAAAAGGGTATTACAATAATCCCAATACCAAGGTGTTAACAATATTTAAAAACAACAAGCGAAAATTAACACGACCGAAAACAATAAATCAGTCTTCGCGGAAGTTAATTAATTTTTGTATGTTTCATACAGGATGATCTTTTTTTTGTTTTTTTCGCTTATCATCAGAATCTTCCTCACTCTCGTTTACAAAATCAGCTTTCGCTTTTGCAAAAAAAGCTTTTGGATCTTTAGCATCATCAATTTTTTTTAAAATATCTGAAGTTTCCTTAAGTCCTGTTTCAGAGGCTGCAGCGTTCATTGTCATTTGAAAATCTCGTGCCATCTTCTTTGCTTTCCCAACAAAATTACCAACCGTTTTGAACATCATTGGTAGATCTTTTGGTCCAACTACTATTAGAGCAACAATACCAATGATCAGTAATTCCATCCACCCTAGATCAAACATTAAATTTACCTTATAAAGCTTTGTTTTTATTTAACTTTATCTTGATCAGAAGTTACATCTCGTGTGTTCATTTCTAACTCATCATCAAAATTTTCAATTTCGGCCTTCCCATCACTAACACCTTTTTTAAAACTTGTTATCCCTTTACCAACTTCACCCATCAATGATGAAATTTTACCGCGGCCAAACAAAACTAAAACAACTACAGCTATTAACAGTATACCTGGCAACCCAATGTTATTCAGCATCACACTCTCCTTTTATTTAATTAGACACTCTATTACATATTCTACAAGTACTTTTTTTCAGCAACAATCACCTTATTACAATATTTGTCAATTCTAAAGACCTATATACAATGTGTATAGCAAATTATTACCTTCAAATCTTAAATACAAAGCATCGGTCACGTCTCATTGAAAGCCAAAGAGGCGTATCTTTGCTTGGCAAAAAAACTCCAGGAACCGTTGCTTTTAAAATAGAACTATCAGCGCTCATACGAAGTTCTATCAAACTTTCATTTCCAACAAAACGAGCTCGTGCTACGAATCCCCTAGCAGGTACTCCATCTTCTGAAGTCGGGAATGGCCCCTTCCCTTTCCTATCAAAATCAATCTTGAGATGTTGTGGACGGATCAAAATCTGAACTGATGTACCCTCTTCAATTCCTGGAGTAATGAACCAGCCAAAGGAAGTATCAATACGAGATTGCTTTACGACGCCTCTAATAATATTTACATCAGAGAAAAATGATGCGACCCTCGCGTCAACTGGTTTATTATAAATATTGTAAGGAGCTCCCTCTTGAAGGATTACACCATCATGCATAAGAGCGATTGTATCTGCCATGCGCATTGCTTCTGCGGGCTCATGAGTAACCAACAATACGGCTGTTTGTTCTTCCTTTAATAGGGAGAGAGTTTGATCCCGGATATCATCTCGGAGCCTGTTATCGAGGCCGGAAAAAGGCTCATCCATAAGCAATACTTTTGGTTTAGGAGCAATAGCACGAACCAAAGCGACACGCTGTTGCTCTCCACCAGACAATGTATGTGGGTACTTTTCACAGATATTCGATAAGCCAACTCTTTCTAAAAGATTCATTCCACGATAAAAGATATCTTCTTTAGAACCATGCGATTTAATTCCAAAAATAACATTTTGAAGAATTGTAAGATGCGGAAACAAAGCAAAGTCTTGAAACATTAATCCCACACTACGTAATTCAGGTGGCAAGTGTTGTCTCTTTCCGTCAGAAATCAACTCCCCAGAAATGTGAACTTCACCTTTGTCCTGCTTTTCGACACCTGCCGCAATTCTTAATGTAGTCGATTTACCGCAACCTGAAGGCCCCAAAAGACACGTTACTTGTCCAGATGAAAGCATTAAATTTAAGTTATCAACAGCATTTTTTTTCTCAAACCGCCTTGATATATTAACCAGATCTAATGCATCTTTATATTTTTTCATAGGTTCTACTTCGTTTCAATTTAACGCTCACCATTTAATCACGGAATTCCTATTTGTGTTTATAAAAGTATTTTGCCAAATTAAGTTTAAATGGTAGCATTAATCGCTCCACCATCAATCACGATATTTTGCCCAATTATAAATGATGCATGCTGGCTACACAAGAAAGCACAAATATTGCCAAACTCGTCTGCATCACCATAACGCCCTACTGGAATTGATAATGCCTTTTTTTCTCGAGCTTCCTCAATCGAGATATTTAAACTTTTAGCCATTGTCTCGTCAAAACCTTTAATTCGATCGGTATCATGAACTCCAGGTAACGCGTTATTAATAGAAATTCCATACTTGGCTACTTGTCGTGATACACCTGCCACAAAACCAGTTAATCCTGCTCTAGCAGTGTTTGAGAGACCGAGAGCAGGAATAGGAGCTTTAACAGCGCCACTCGTTATATTCACTATACGACCCCACCTATTTTCAATCATTGATGGAAGTACACGTTGAATTAACTTAATAGGTGTTAACATATTTGATTGAATAGCACTCAAAAAATCATCATTGGTCCAAGTTTCCCAACTTCCAGGAGGTGGTCCTCCAGCATTATTGATTAATATATCTGGATTAGGTATTTTTTCTAAAACTCGCTCTACTCCATCTTGAGTGGTAATGTCGCACACCACAATTGTCGCCTGAACACCTACTTTTCTTATTTTCTTGCCCGCCTCAATAAGTTGCCCCTCATTACGTGCACACATTGTAACGTCAACTCCAGCATTTGCTAACGCAACAGCGCAGCCAAATCCAAGACCTTTAGACGAAGCACAAACAAGAGCTTTTTTTCCTAATATTCCTAAATCCATTTAAATGGTTCCTTTTAGCTGGTAAAATGTCAATCAGTAATATAAATACACAGAAAATATCAGTTTAGAAAGAGCATACTATTCACTTTTTAAATCCTTAAATAGTCTTAGAATAAAAATTAGTACAATGGAAAAACCGATAATTAAACAGCGTACTTTCGCAATAATTTCTCATCCGGACGCAGGGAAAACTACTCTAACTGAAAAATTCTTACTTTATGGTGGGGCCATACAGCAAGCGGGGCAAGTAAGAGCCAAAGGTGAAGCTCGTCGTTCTCGATCAGACTTCATGAAGTTAGAAAAAGAACGCGGAATATCTGTCTCAACTTCTACAATGTCGTTTCCGTACAACCAGTTTTGGGTTAACCTAGTCGACACTCCAGGGCACTCAGATTTTTCGGAAGACACATATAGAACAATTACTGCAGTTGACTCATCTA
>JAQWUC010000039.1 GCA_029242355.1 Paracoccaceae bacterium
CATTTTAGGAAGTAGAGGATGTCCGACTGATTTACAAAAAACGCCTTTAGGTTTTCCTAAAATAGAAATTATCCAGTCCAAATAATGAATAGAATGAAGAGGAACTTCGACATGATCTAAATTCTCCATAAATGGCCATAAATGCCAAGGTGTCGAAACTGACAAATTCACTTCAAGATCAGTTATTGTACCAATCATGTTTTTTTTGATCGCAGCGTTCAAAGCAAGCATCATCGGACTAAATTTAAGTTGAAGATTAACACAAGCAGTGATTTTATGTGCCTTAACTAATGTAATAATTTCTCGAGCCTCATCGAGGCTACTACCTAATGGTTTTTGAAATTGACAAGTTGAATTTTTAGGGATTCTTTGAACGACACCAAGCAAAACAGAGGGAGGTACGGCAATATCGAATATCACATCTTGTTCCTCAAAAGCCTCAGCAAGATTTTGGTATACTTTTCGAATTTCAAAATCTTTTGCGCATTTTACCGCTTTGTCCACTTGAGGATCGTAAATTCCATAAACTTCGTAACCACCTTTTTTATATGCTGGAAGGTGTGCGTCGGACACAATGCCACCCGCACCAATGATGACAATTTTCTTCTTTTGAGCGGGTAGTGGCCAAACCGTATTTAAGTTCTCTATTTCATTAACTTCAATAACCACTTTTTCTCCATTATTCTAATGGTTCAAATCTAATAATAAAAGGATACCGCTAGCGTAATTTTTGATATGCCATAATATTATTCACAATATTTTTATTTTATGTTCCAAATTTTTTGAACATTTTTATAAAAGAGCCCATCTTTTTCATCAAGTGTCCAGTCATTACATAAAGCTCTAGTTACAGCCACCCAAGTTTCAAGGTTAGCACCAAGATTACATACTGGGCTATCACTACCCCACACTAATCTATTCGGTCCAAATACCGATACAACGTGATCAAAATAGCGACGGAGCTCATTTAAAGTCCACGTCTCGGGATTGCCGTACGCAATGATACCTGAAATTTTACAAAACACATTTGGTCGCTTAGAAAGCTCTGATACTTTATCACTCCAATGTACAAATTCTCCAGATCTAATATCTGGAACACCACAGTGATCGAGAATAAAAGTCACATCTGGACAATAATCAACAAGTCCATTAAGCAACGAAATTTGCTGTGCAGAGACACACAAGTCAAACGAGATCCCAGTTCCGGAGAGACGATTAACGTTATTTTTAAATATTTCCGTTTGAGAAATATCATCTGGGACAACGTGCAAAACCCTTCTTAATCCCTTAACGTTTGAATTTTCAAGCACCCAGTCAAGCATCATAGGAAAATTTTGATTTTCCGGTCTACAAGATGAAATTACCCCTTGAAGTAAACTGTTAGGTTGAAGCATCAATTCACTAATTAGTCTAGTTTCTTCCTTTATTTGATGTTCTGCAACATCAACCTCCATATGGAAACATCCCGTTATTCCTAACCGGTGGGCAACCTTAGCATAATCAGAATAAACGCTAGGTTTGTTGAGTAATGGCACGTTTTCTAACCAAGGATAGCTCAATTTATCCAGATAAATCAAATGTAGATGCGTATCAAACAACATTATTTCCTCCGTGACTTAATAAACCTTTTTTACTTTAAACCGAAATAAACAAAGTGTATAATTATATTGATAATTTTAAAGAAAAAAGGCGTGAAATTCAAAAAATTAAGAATAGCAACTATATTGTTAAGTTAACTGTAGGGTAGAGTTTATAATTTTCTTAGTTTAGTGTTGAAAATGATCACCAGTAAATCTAAATTTAATTTAAATACTATTGAACTAAACGATTGGTTGTTTATTAAAAATGACGTTTGAAGAAAACAGAAGATTTGCAGCACGGCTAAATGCTTTTAAACTAGGTGCGAGAAATTACTGGCCCGGCAAAAACACTATAACCACGGTAGATTTGCTTAAACGAGCAGCATCTGCTGGTTTAAGTGCCACAGACCTAAATTACCCAGATCATTTTGATGATGTATCAATAAAAGACTTGAAACAAGTCTTAAACGATACAGGAATAATGTTAAATGGAAATGCGATGCGATATTATTCTAATCCAAACTTTAAATTAGGAGCATTCACACATCCAGATAAAGCTATTCGTACGTTAGCTATCGACGAAACAAAAAGAGGCCTAGATAGCCTGGCCGAACTCAATGGAAAAATCATGACGCTTTGGATGGGACAAGATGGTATGGATTACTCCTTTCAAGCCGAATATAAGGTCCTTTGGAATAATACTATTGAGGCAATGGCTGAAGTAGCAGATTATATTCCCGAAATTAAAATTGGATTGGAGTATAAACCTAATGAGCCAAGGGCATTTTCTTTAATGCCAGATGCTGCGACCACACTTCTTGCCATAAAAGAAATTGGACGCCAAAATCTTGGAGTTGTTTTAGATTTTGCGCATGCGCTCTATGCTGATGAAATGCCAGCTTTTGCCGCTAATCTTATTGATCGCCATTCACAAATTCTTGGTGTTCATTTGAACGATGGTTATGGTAAGTGGGATAATGGATTAATGGTAGGCTCAGTTCATCCGATCCAAACGATTGAGCTTTTGTTTGAATTACTTCAGCTTAACTATAATGGCGTCATTTATTTTGATACGTTTCCCGATCATTCAGGACTTGATCCTGTTTCTGAAGCGCGTACAAATATTTCTACAGTCAACAAACTAATTGATGTAGCAAAAAGCCTTTTGTCGAATGAAGAAATGGCTGCCGCTATTAAAAAGCAGGATGCCCCTACTTCAATGAAAATTGTCCAAGCTGCGCTTTCCTCATGAAACGACTCTGTGTTTTAGGATCTCTTCATCTAGACGTAATAGTGAACGCTGACAATCTACCACAAATAGATGAAACCATTGTTGGCTCCAAAGTAAATTATATTTTCGGTGGGAAAGGAGGAAATCAGGCTGTAGCGGCTGATAGACTCGGAGCAAATGTATATTTTATAGGCCGTATAGGAAATGACTCGTTTGGACAAGCTTTGTCAGCAACGCTACGCAATAGCTCAATAGACACCTCTCAATTGCAACAAGATGAGGGTTCTAGTGGAATGAGTGTTGCTATAATCAACCGACAAGGGGATTATGGCGCCGTAATCGTATCAGAATCGAATCTTAGAATCGACAAAACTAAATTTTTAATTTCAAACGATACAGGAATACTGTTACTTCAGAACGAAGTTCCTGATGAAGTTAATTTATCAGCAAGCCGTAAGGCTATAAAAGAAGGCGTACAAGTATGGTTGAATGCGGCGCCTGCTCGGAAAGTTAGCACAGAATTACTAAAAAATTTAGATCTAATCATTGTTAATAGGCCAGAAGCGAGGTTTTATAAAGATTTTCTTGGATCAGATGACAGTAGCCATATCATAAAGATCTTCACGTTGGGGGCAAAAGGTCTAGACGTTCACTTTCCAAATAAACAACCGCAGCACCATGATGCTTATTCAATTGAGGCGAAATCAGCTCATGGTGCCGGGGACGTATTTGTGGGAGCACTAGCAGCACAGTATCTCAAAAATAATAATTTTTCAGATTCTTTAAACTATGCCCAAGCAGCAGCAGCCATAAAGGTATCAAGAAATGTGAATGAAAGGGCTCCAATAAACGAAAACGATGTTTTCAAGTTTCTTAAAAGGCATTAATATTCGCAACTCCCTTTTCTTCAAAAAATTATCAATATTGATAATTTTATTCGGTAACAGAATCTGGGTGAATGAAATTAGCTTTTTTCAAAGTGGTCCAAAGTTCATTAGGTATCTTAAAACGAAAGGCTTCAAAATTACTTTTCATTTCTAAAATATTCTGTCCGCCGGGGATGACCGAAACATGGGTCGGATGTAGTAAAGGAAATTGTAACGCTGCTGCCTTCAAAGGCGTATCGTAATCTCGACAAATTGCTTCTATTGCCGCAACTTTTTTTAGTATGAATTCCGATGCTGGATCATAATTGTAAAATGCTCCAGGCAACGCACCAGTTGCTAAAATCCCAGAATTATATGGCCCCCCCGTGACGATACCAATTCCTCTTGACTCACAAAGAGGCAAAAAGCTCTTTATGGCATCCTGTTCAAGCAATGTATACCTACCAGCTAAAAGGAACAAATCAAAATCACCCTTTTCAGCTAATGTTTGACAAACCTCCCACTCATTCGTTCCAGCTCCAATTGCTGACACGACACCCTGATTTCGTAGCGAGAGCATAGCTTCATAACCTTTTTTTTCAAAAAACTCTGAGATTCGACGATCAGAATCTTGTTTAGAGCCATGTGTAAAGATACATAAATCATGTACATAGATAACATCGATGCGTGTCACTCCAAGGCGTTCAAGTGAAAATTCGATTGAACGCATAACGCCGTCATAACTGTAATCAAAATATTCCTTACGCTGAGGAACTTCAAACCACTTGCCAATACCTGATCGCTCATGTGGCTTGCAAAGTTGCATTAATCTTCCAACCTTCGTAGATAAAATATATTCGTCACGTGGTTTGTCTCTTAAAAACGTGTTTAAGCGTGTCTCACTTAGACCCAAGCCATAGAGTGGAGCAGTATCAAAATATCTAAGTCCAGATGCCCAAGCCTCATGAAGAGTCTTCTGCGCCTCTTCATCCGAAATGCTTTTATATAAGTTACCCAATGGAGCAGTCCCGAAACCAAGTTCAGTAAAATTTAAACCACCATTATCGTGTCGATCCAAGTTACGGACTCTCAACATTTTTATTCCTTCAAATTTATTTTTTAAATACGCTTTATATTTTAGATATTTTTCCTTTGCTTGCCTAGAACTAAATCGTTACCCTAGATCTTCATAAGGAGAATATTTTAAATGAATGAAAGATTTATAAAACTCTTTAATACTGACAAGCCAGTTATCGCAATGGTACATCTTGGTGCTTTACCAGGCTCTCCATTATTTGATTCAGAGTTGGGTTTGGATGGAATAATTGAAAATGCTCGAAATGATATGAAAGCCCTTCAAGCGGCGGGAGTCGACGCAATAATGTTTGGAAATGAAAACGATCGTCCCTACGAATTTGAAGTCGATACTGCCTCTACAGCAACAGCAGCCTTTGTCATTGGTAAACTTCAGGATGACATTAAAGTACCATTCGGGGTTAATATGCTTTGGGACCCGATGTCAACTATTGCACTTGGCGTTGCCACCGGAGCTCAATTTGTTCGTGAAATTTTTACTGGATCTTATGCCTCTGACATGGGGCATTGGAACCCAAATGCGGGACGGGCAATGCGTTATCGAGATCGCCTAGGTCGTTCGGACATGCTCATGTTCTACAATATTTCGGCAGAATTTGCTCACTCTCTTGATAAAAGAAAACTTTCGGATCAAGCTAGAAGTGTCGTATTTTCTTCGATTCCAGACGCTGTTCTGGTTAGCGGACAAATAACAGGTGAAGCTGCATCAATGTCAGATTTGGAATCTGTTAAAGAAGTGCTGCCAGATACTCCAGTTCTAGCCAATACTGGCGTTAAACACGAAACCTTAGAAGACGTATTAAAGGTATCCGACGGATGTATCGTTGGATCTTCGCTCAAATTTAAAGGAGACACTTGGCAAGCCGTTGATCCCAAACGCGCTAGAGACTTCATGCAAAGAGCACAAAATTTTAGGAAATCCTAATGAAAGAGCGTCTAAAAAAAGATCTAATGAAGTTAATGAATCTTCCAGGCCTATCAGGCTATGAAGATCGTGTTCGCAAATATCTCAAAAAAGAACTTGAACTTTTAAAAGTTCAAACACAAACTGACCGACTAGGCAACTTAGAGGCCAATTTCCCTGGGAAAGGCCCAAGCGTAATGCTTTTCGCTCATATGGATCAACTTGGATTTATTGTCCGAAAAATAGAGAAAGATGGTTTCCTATTAGTAGAAAGATTGGGCGGAGTGCCCGAAAAAGCTTTACCCTCCCAGGCAGTTTTAGTACTTGTTGCCGAAGGAAAAGACGTAAAAGGTGTTATAGCCAATAAAAATCACCATGCGACAGAACAAAATGAAAAATATCAAGTTTTATCTTATAAAAAACTTTATATTGACGTTGGGCTAGAAAATTCAGAAGAAGTTGAAAAGGCGGGTATCCGTGTTGGTACCCCTATAGTATTTTATCCAAAATCTTTTGAAATTGGACGAGATAGAATAGCTGGGACAAGTATTGATGATCGCGCTGGCTGCGCCATAGGCCTCGAAATTGCTCGCTACCTATCGACACGTGTAAAAGGTCCGCCAGTACACTTGGTGTTTACCGTGCAAGAGGAGTACAACTTGCGTGGAGCTTTGCCCATGGCTCAAAAACTGTTACCTGATATTGCAATTCAGTTAGACTTAATAATGGCCACTGATACACCCGATATGAAGGATTATGGGAACGTTAATTTAGGAGATGGGCCTGCCATGAGCATGTTTTCGTTTCATGGCAGGGGCACTCTAAATGGAGTAATACCACATCCAAAGATGGTTTCGTTATTTGAACGGACATCTAAAGAGTTAAGGATCCCTCTTCAACGAAGTGCTCATACAGGAGCATTAACCGATCTATCCTATGTACAGCTAGTTGGCGAGGGTGTCGCATCAATAGATTTAGGTTTTCCCATGCGCTATTCACATTCTTCTCTTGAGGTTTGTGATCTTAACGATCTTGTTGGACTAACTGAACTTTTAATTGGAGCGTTAAAAAAAATTGACTCTAACTTTTCTTTAGAAAGAGACGGCTGATGAGTTATACAATGGGAATTGATATTGGCACCTATGAAACTAAAGGCGTTTTAGTAGATTATAAAGGTTTAGTTATTGGAGAGGCAAAACGAAAACACAAAATGTTGGTGCCGAGACCAGGTTGGGCCGAGCATCGACCAGAGGAAGATTGGTGGGATGACTTTTGTTTTGTTAGCAAAACTATTTTGACGGAAAGTGGAATCAGGCCTGAAGACTTAAAGGCTTTGGCCACTAGCGCAATTGGTCCATGCATGTTACCCGTAAATTCTTCTGGAAATCCTCTTATGAATGGCGTGCTTTATGGGGTCGATAACCGTGCGGAAAAAGAAGTTAGAGAATTAACGGCCGAAATCGGAGAAACCCTTATTCTTAATAGATGCGGTAATGCTCTTACATCTCAATCTGTAGGTCCCAAAATACTATGGTTCAAAAGAAATTGCCCGGAGCTATTTGAAAAAACTGGTAAGATTCTTTCATCAACGAGCTTTATCGTTCACAGATTAACTGGTCAATATGTTATCGACCACTATACCGCCGCAAACTTTTCTCCGTTATACGACGTATTAAAACAAAATTGGACTGACGAATTAACAGATCAAATAATTAGCTTAAATAAATTACCTACACTAAAATGGTCTAACGAAATCGTTGGAACAATAAGTAAAAAAGCATCCAAAGCTACCGGCCTTTTGGTTGGAACACCAGTTACAACCGGGACAATCGATGCCGCTGCCGAAGCATTATCCGTTGGAGTTTCAAACTCAGGTGATATGATGATGATGTACGGCTCTACTATTTTTATAATTTTAAAAAATTCAAAGCGTGTTGTAGATCCAAGGTTATGGTATGCTCCATGGCTCTTTGAAGGAGAGCACGCATCAATGGCAGGATTGGCGACTAGTGGAACCTTAACTCATTGGTTTAAAGATCAGTTCGCAAAAGAATTAGACGAAGATAAAGCGATCGAGATTTTAGCGGAGGAAGCAAAAAAATCTCCAGTCGGCGCCAAAGGTTTACTAATGCTCCCATACTTCTCTGGTGAGAGAACACCAATACATGATGCTAATGCGAAGGGCGTATTTTTTGGCTTGAACCTCACTCACAATCGAGGGGATATGTTTCGATCGATGATAGAAGGAATAGCTTATGGAACGAGACATGTTACCGATACTTTTTCCCAATTGGGACAGCCACCATCTACTCTCTTCGCGGTTGGTGGAGGAACAAAGAATTCACTTTGGACCCAGGCAACATCAGATATTACTGGGATTAATCAGAAGGTACGTGAAAAAACAATTGGCGCAAGTTATGGCAATGCTTTTATAGCTGCGTTAGCGATAGGCCACGTAAAAAAAGAAGATATTTCCGACTGGAATCCTATCAGTAAAGAAATTACCGCTAACCCAAACGCAACCTACGCTTATAATTACAACATTTTTATCGAGCTTTATGAAAAAACTAAAGAATTAATGAGCAAACTCTAGTGATTCTATTTAACTGCTCCAGCAGCCATTCCTTTAATTATAAACTTTTCAAGTATAATGCCAATAATTACTAAAGGAAGAATCGCTGCAAAGGATAATGCTGCCATTGACCACCAGGAAATTCCTTGTGAACCTGTTTGACTTGCAACCATCACCGGTAACGTTTTTGCGTGCGAGGAAGTTAGAAGCGCTGCAAAAAAATACTCATTCCATGTTAACACCAGCGAAATAATAAATGCGGCGACCATTCCCGGCAAAGCAATTGGTAAAATTATTGTTCCAAAAGCCTTCCACAAAGAAAGACCATCAACCAGCGCAGCTTCTTCGAGTTCAACAGGAATAGAACTAAATTGATCTCGCATTATC
>JAQWUC010000040.1 GCA_029242355.1 Paracoccaceae bacterium
CTCAAGAAGACTATTCGATCCAAGTTCAATTTGACTATTCGTCAGAAAGTTATGCGATACTGTGGCAACAATTGTTCCAACTTCTAAAGAATTAAAAGCTACGGGTGTGATTGTTACTGCTTCATCAATGTCGGAAAAAGAAAGATTAACATCGACGAACTGTTCTGCTCCGGAAGGTGCAGTATATTTTAAGCGCCAGGATAATTCTTCTGGAGAATAGGGACCCAGATATGACCAAGACGTACCTCCATTTGACTCTTGAGTATAGTGATAAAACGATGAGGTCTCATAATCAAAATGGTAATTTTCTTCAAGAAATAATTGATCGCCAACGATTTTGAGCATACTCGGTTTTGAAGAATTAAATGAATAGATCCCACCACTCTCACCGGATGTTTGCAAGCTACCAAGTAAGGCGCCGTTTTCGTGTTCGTTCGCCGAAACAGCACTAAAAGTTAAAGAAGAAGACGCTTGTTGTGCTTGTGAAACTATAGATACGAGAAAAGTCGAATAATCAAATTCTTGTCTATAATTTATTGTTTCACTAGCTGTTTGAGAGTCAACTTGTACTGAGCTAATAACTATTTGTCCTGAGGTAGCGTTGGGATCATAAATGGAATCGCCACTCTGGAAAAAACCAGACTCAATATCATAATAAAAATTATCATTTAACTTAATATTGTTGCCATCAACAGTAACAAACGTATTTTGTGTGATGTTAAACTTTTCATTAACTGGTAAGTTCGTTGAAATTGTAGCAATAGTAGCCCCTGTTTCCAAAGAACTAAAAGGGACCGGAGTAACCTCGATCAACTCGTCTATGTCTTCATATATAGAAATATCTGCGTAAGTCCACTGAGCGGCATCCTCCAAGTCTTTAAATGCCCATTGAGTTAATGACTCATTACTATAAGCAAGGGTAAGACCATTCGTATAATCATAGAAAGTTTGGGTCTCAAAGTCATAGTGCCAGGTATCCTCGAGAAACAATTCATTGCCAACAATCTTAAATATAGCTGGTTTTTCATGGTAAAACGCATACCCAGCGTTAACATTAACTGGATTTTCAAAAAAACCTAACTTAGCGCCATTATCATGTTCATTAACCACAATAGGTGTAAATGTTATGGCCACAAACTTCCCTCCCCATGGGTTTACACAAACATGTTATATATAAACTGGCTATTAGCAACTAAAAGTTTTTCTTGTGCATTAATTTTGCAATACCAAATAAATACAAATATAGGTTACGGAGAGTAACGTATGATATTGTGAAATTTCATATTGAAAACAAATATAATTATGACTTAAAAATAGAAAAAAAGGAAAAACTCTTGGAAAAATTCGAGTGATTTTTTTTTAGAATGTTTGAGCTTGGAAGGTTAGAAAAGTAACTTTATTGTTTATTTACAATAGCTTAAGTCTTGGAGCGGGTGGCGGGAATCGAACCCGCGTCTCTAGCTTGGAAGGCTAGGGTCTTACCATTACACAACACCCGCATTTAAAAACAAATCTTCAACCAGATTGACTTGAATTGGTAATCAGTATTTTACCGTCCAAATAATGTCAATGATTTGCAAAACAAATCTAGATAAATGATCTTAAAATTTAAATGATAGATCGAATTTTATCGGCATAAGCCTTTAAAATTTCTGAATCCGCCATTTTTCCATCATGAGGACGTAATTGTGTTCCGGATTTTCTGGGAAGTATGTGAAAGTGAAGATGGAATACCTCTTGTCCACCCGCGGTTTCATTAAATTGCTGTACCGTGATTCCGTCTACTTTAAAAGCATCCATAGCCCCTTTAGAAATTTTTTGAGCCGTCGCAATACATGCATTTAATTGATCATGCGTTGCATCTAAAATATTTCGACAAGGTGCTTTTGGAATAACGAGCATATGCCCATCCGTCCTGGGCATAATGTCCATAATGACCATAGTTTTTTCATCTTCAAAAACAATTTCTGATGGCAATTCTTTTCTTAAGATTTTTGCAAATATATTTTCATTGTCATAATTCATAATAATACCTCAAACAATTAAATTTATTATCCTTTTCATCCCAACTGCATCCGCACAAAATAAAAATATATGCATCAATTTCTATAACTGGACATAAAGATTATGTGTTTTTTAGTAACTTTTCAAGCATTTCGGGAATTTCATCAGCAGTATCGACGAGAGCATCCGGATTTAAAGTTCTTAAATCTTGAGTTAGCGCACCGTGGCCATAATTCACAAGAAGTGACTTTACATTTGCCGCTTTTGCTGTGTCACAATCAGTTTTGGTGTCTCCAATTAGCACAGACGAACTTTTCTCCCCACCAGCAAGTTCAATAGCAGCAAATAGTGGCTTCGGACTTGGTTTCGCTACTCCAACAGTATCAGCACCTATAAAAGATTGGAAATATGACCTTACTCCGAGTATTGAAAGCAATAAATTTGCTTGAAATTCAGGTTTATTCGTACAGACACCTAGAGCCCAGCCATCACGTTTTAATTTTTCTAAAACTGTTACTATTCCATCATATAAAAAGGAGTTTTTATCAATAGTTTTATCGTAATGTTTTAACAAGGTTGGATAAACGCGTTCAACATCTGCCTCTGTGAATAATATACCTTCAGAGGAGAAACCATGCCTTATCATGGATCGACTGCCGCCAATTGCAATGCCATCACTAAAATCTGGCTTAAGCCTGACTTTCCAACCAAGTTCCTCAAACGTATGGTTACCTGCAATCATTAAATCAACCGCAGTGTCGACGAGAGTTCCGTCTAAATCAAAAATGGCTGTAAGCATTAGTCCCCAAATAAAAATTCTATTAATCCCTTTTGAACTTTAATTGTAAGTGATACAATCATTTTTTTTGTTGGAGATAAAACTTATGGATTTAACAGCAGTCATCTTAGCGGCCGGAAAAGGAACGCGGATGAAATCAAACATTCCAAAAGTTTTACATGAGATTGCAGGAATGCCGATACTTGGTCATGTATTAAATCTAACTAATGACCTAGGAATCAATTCGCCAACCGTGGTTATTGGGCACGAAGCACAAAGCGTTAAGTCATACGTTAAAATCAAACAAAAAGATGCTATTTGTATTATTCAGGAGAAGCAACTAGGTACTGGAAATGCATTAGAATGCGCAAAAGATACTCTTAGTAAGTACGATGGTAATTTACTAATTTTATATGGAGACGTTCCATTTATTGAGAAAAAAACAGTTCTTGCCATGCTGGAACAATTGCGCTTAGGCGCAGATCTGGCAATGCTTGGTTTTAATACTGAGGATCCAACAAACTACGGACGATTAATAATAGAAAAAAATAACAACGTTTCTGAAATTGTGGAAGAAAAAGAAGCTACGACAGTACAAAAGAGGATTAAAACCTGCAATGCAGGTATATATTGTGGTTCATCAAAACTTATCTTCTCTTTTTTAAAAAATATTACAGACAGAAATAACAGCGATGAATTTTATCTAACCGATATAGTGAAAGTTATTACAAATAAAGGCTTTAAAACTAAACTCGTCTTATCAGATCATGAAGAAACGCAAGGGATTAACTCAAAAAAAGATTTAGCCAGGGCAGAACTCTACTTTCAAAATAAACTCAGAGATAAAGTCTTCAGTAGCGGGGTTACACTCATTGATCCAAAAACAATATATTTTTCACACGATACCGAAATTGGAAAAGATTCAATAATTCGTCCAAATGTTATTTTTGGTCCATCCGTAAAGATTAAAAGTAATGTAGAAATCCTTTCCTTTTCCCATCTTGAAGGTTGTACAATTGCAAAAGGATCAAAAATCGGCCCTTTTGCACGGGTAAGACCAGAAACACATATTGAGGAAAATGTGAAAATTGGTAACTTCGTTGAAATAAAAAAAACAACCTTGAAAACAGGAGCAAAAGCCAACCACTTAGCCTATATTGGGGATGCTGAGATTGGATCTGGTGCAAATATTGGAGCAGGAACAATTTTTTGTAATTACGACGGTGTTTTTAAGCATTCGACCCAAATTGGTAAAAATGCATTTATTGGTTCGAATTCTTCTCTGGTCGCCCCCGTTAATATAGGATCTAATGCTTTAATAGGATCTGGATCAGTTATAACCAATAATGTTCCTGATGATGCATTGGCAATAAGCAGGGTTTCGCAAAAAAACAAAAATAGCCTTGGAAAACGCATAATGGAAAAATTAAGAAGCATAAAAAAATAAGTTTTTTAATTTGATCAATAAACTATATCGTTACAAATAAAACCTTACAGCAATACTGTGTACTTAAAGCTAAAAGAGAACCATCGTCTATGAGTGAAACATTAACCGATCCATTCGCACGTCACATTAACTACCTTCGCCTATCTGTAACCGATCGATGTGATTTTAGATGCTTATACTGCATGTCTGAAAATATGACTTTCCTACCACGACACGACTTACTTACCCTTGAGGAGCTAGATTACGTTTGCACTAATTTTATTAACTTGGGCATTGAAAAGCTTAGAATAACGGGCGGAGAGCCATTAGTGCGAAAAAATATAATGCAATTTCTTACCTCAATCTCAAAACATCTCATTACAGGCAAGCTCAAAGAATTAACTTTAACCACCAATGGAAGTCAGCTAGAACGATTTGCTTCCCCTTTGATAGACATTGGAGTCAAAAGACTAAATATCTCACTAGACACTCTTAATCCAGATAAGTTTAAAAAAATCACACGCTGGGGTAATTTAAACAAAGTAATGAATGGAATTTTCGAAGCAAAAAGTGTTGGCTTAGATATCAAAATCAATGTTGTAGCCCTCAAAAATACTAATGATGACGAACTTCACGATTTCGTATCTTGGTGTGGCGATCTGGGGTTTGATCTAACGTTTATCGAAGTGATGCCAATGGGTGAATTAAACGGGCAAAATAGGCTAGATCAATATTGGTCAATGAACGATCTTAGAAAAGAACTTGAAAGTAAATGGACCCTTAAAGATATACCTTTAAAGACCGGAGGACCAGCGCGATACGTAGAAATAAAGGAAACTGAAGGTCGCGTAGGGTTTATCACACCTCTCAGTCATAATTTTTGCGAAAGCTGTAACCGTATCAGACTTACTTGCACGGGGCAACTTTTTATGTGTCTTGGACAAGACGATGACGCTGATTTACGAAAAGTAATCAGAGAATGGCCCGGCAATACTGAAATACTTCAAACAAAAATTAAAAAAGCAATTGCTCGAAAACCAAAGGGGCATGACTTTGACTATTCACGACAGAAAGTAGAAGGACAAATAAAACGCTTCATGAGCCACACTGGTGGTTAAACAAAAATAGTGTTACTAACCTACTCAGTCGAAAAACAATTTAAAAGCAACCGTATAATGAGTGTAATATGAGTTTTATTTTTGGAATAGATGGTGGAGGAACGGGGTGCCGAGTTGGTTTGGCTGATAAAAGTGGTAAAATAATATCTCGCCACGAAGGAGGTCCAGCAAACATAGAAACCTCCTTTAAAGAAGCAAATAAAAATATTATCGACACATGCGAAAAAGCTCTCAAAAAGATTAATTTACCTAAAAGTACTATTAACGAGACCTACGCTGTCCTAGGCCTAGCTGGATCTAATATGGGAGATTTTGATAAGAAGTTATCAAAATTTCTTCCTTTTAAAGAGAACTTTATTGTCAACGATGGGAAAATTACTTTACAAGGTGCGATTGGTGCATCTGATGGATGTATAGCAGCAATAGGAACTGGTTCAGTATATGTCGGAAGAGCAAATGGTATTGTTAAACAAATTGGAGGTTGGGGGTTCACCTTAGGCGATGATGGATCAGGTGCAAAGTTAGGACAAAACTTATTAAGATTAGCTATGAGGTGCCATGAAAACTTGGATAAACATAGCGACCTTACAGTTCAAGTAATGAAAAAATTTGATAATAAAATTATTAATTTAATAAAAGAAACATATAATTTTAAGCCAAAAGATTTTGCACAGTTCGCTCCTCTGATTTTCGAATCTAATTTAAACGGTGATAATCAAGCTCGTAATATTCTGAACGATCAAATACCAATTATTGAAAAATCAATAATGTCAGCTGGTTTTAATAAAAACCATCCATTTTGTCTTTTAGGAGGCATTAGTAAATTTTATAAACAATTGATCAAAGAAAAATTTTTAAATGCGTTAGTCGAACCAAAAGGTGACGCGGTTGATGGGGCAATAGCAATCGGCCTATCGCGGTATCACAAGGATCTTTAAACTTGGTTCATCTTTTGTAACCTACTAATAGCGTTCAATGATTATCAGCACTTCTAATTGGGTCACAAACTCAATCAGACTTGACTGAAGCGTATCCTTGGCTTAAAGCAAACTGTCCTTAGGCGGAGTAGCTCAGGTGGTTAGAGCAGTGGAATCATAATCCATGTGTCGGGGGTTCAAGTCCCTCCTCCGCTACCACAAAAATCGTTTAAAAACAATGATTTACTAGGGAAAAGATGGTTTTTCAAGCAACTAACATAGGCGATTCCGCGATAGTAGGGGTAAGAATCGATTGCGAGTCTATTAACCAAATGCTTATGGTCTCGATCACGGGAACAGCCGTTACCATTGAATAGTGCATACGTTACGCGTTCAAAAAACGAATAATTCATTTCTCGTTCAACCAACCAGTCGAGAACACTTGTTATAAAAATAAAAATTAATTATTTATGGATTTTTCTTGAGATTATAAATTTTTTAATGCATTATCTACGAAAATAAACGAGGCACAGCATGATAGAAGAATTTAATGGCGTTATATACTTAGGGCTTTACCTAGTCATCTTAATTGGTACTGCATATTATACTTATTCGACAATATTTCAAACCGATAAGTTTTTAGAAAAATATGGAATAGATCAATCAGGCGCCTTCATGACAAGATTCGCTGGAACATTTTTAATACCGGTTGTTTTGCTAATGATTTATATGCTCATGAATGGTATTTCAGGTAATTGGATATTTTTTGTTTATGGATTTCTTCAAGCTGTCACAGCAACAATTGTTGGATATTGGACTGTAGAAAAATCACATTATAAAACAACTTCTGGTGAAAAAATATCAGCGGAAGGATACCTTGCGCCACTCGGTTTTAGTATCACTTGGGGAATAGTGATATATGGCACGTCAGCGGTGATTTATTAAACACAAATTTAAGTTAGCCTCAAAGGTTAAAAAACTAAGTTTATGAACTTTAGGTTTTTTTAAGGCAACGTATATGGATGCGTCATCAAAATTTAAGGACACACTTCCTACAAAACCAGAAAAACTTCTTTTGAAATTTGAAGAATTAGGAATTAAGTATAACAAGTTTGAGCACCCACCCCTTTTTATGGTGAATGATGCAAAAAAATACCAAAAGGGAATGAAGGGTATACATGTAAAGAATTTATTCTTACGCGATAAAAAGAAAAAAAACTTTCTCTTGATTACAGAGCAAGACACAGAAATTAATATGAAAACTTTACACCAGAAAATTGGATCTCATCGACTATCATTTGGAAACCTAGACCGGTTATGGCAATATCTGGGCGTCAGACCTGGTGCAGTAAGTCCGCTTGCCCTTATAAACGATCAAGAAAAATCAATAACTTTACTGGTCCAAGATATATTACAAACAGAACAACAAATTCATTTCCATCCACTTGTGAATGATCTAACAGTAGGATTGAAACTTAATGAATTAGATCCATTTTTTAAATTTACTGGTCATCAACCTAAATTTGTAAAATTATAAATAACTCTCCCAATGTTAAAGTTAGGACTTCACGATGCATTACTCTCGTATTAAAAAATAAGTTTGTTCTTCCTATCAAAAATCCAGTTAAATCCTATAATAGCCCTTAGGTTATTTTTTGTGACTCAATCACTTGGCTTGTCACTTTGGCTTTTACGAATTCCAGAAGTAAAAGCAACAATTGGTTTAAACCTAATAAACTTATCGATTGCTTTGTTCATGCAGCCTTTCGGAGTGCTCTTTGGTTTTTTTATCGCACCACAAGTAATTCAAAAAATTGGAAATAATAAATCCTGTTTATACTTTGGTTCAATATTTATAAGTACATTCATATTAATTCCTATTGCCGAAACATTTTTCTTTTTGGCCGCAGTTCTCTTTATTTCAGGACTGGTCTGTGCAGGAGCTGAAGTTTCAATGAATTCTTTTGCAGCGCAAATGGAGAAAGATTTAAAAATTCGAATGATGTCTAGATTTCACGCATTTTGGAGCATAGGAGCACTGATCTCCGGAGGTCTCGTGACCTTAATGTCGGTTCTGAAAGTTTCATTTTTTGTTCAACAATGTCTTATTATTCCAATTCTTTTAATTCTTGTTATCATAGCGGCAAGATCTCTCCCAAGCTATGGTATGTTAAACAAAGAGACAAACCCTAAGCCATTATCTCGTTTCATACCTCCACTATCCCTAATAATACTATGCATCATGCCATTCGGCGCTCTTTTACTGGAAGGTGCTTTGATGGAATGGACCGCAGTATTTAAAAGAGATTATCAAGACTTACCGCAAATGACCGTAGGAATAATATTTTGTTCCTTTGCTCTAACCATGACTTTATTTCGATTTTATGGGGACCAAATCATTGATAGATTTGGAATTAATAAAACAATAATACTTTCGATCGGCTTTAGTTTTTTCGGTATGCTCATTTATGCTCAAAATAACACGCCGGCTTTATCAATAATTGGTGCTGGTCTTGTCGGTGCCGGAATAGCTAATATCTACCCGATAACAATGACTCTTGCCGCATCATTGTCGGACACAAAGGAGAAAAATGTTGCCACGGTAGCCTTTGTAAGCTTTACATCTTTTCTAATCGGAGCACCATTAATAGGATTCATGGGAGAATATCTGGGTCTTGAAGTTGCTTTATCTTTAATTGCTCCAACCTCACTCTTTCCACTATTATACTTACTCCATAGCAAAAGAAAAAATTAAGGCTTTTAAGCTTTGATAGTTCAAACATGTTAACGATAATCTTAATCGCCCTGCTCAGAGTATTCGTAAACAGCTTTGTCAAGCCATTCGTTGCTAAACTCGACTCCCCAGCCTGGAATATTTTCAATAGATAGCTCGCCATTCTCAACTATAAAGGGATCGTTGGCAAAAAGATCTTTCTGCCACGGGTAATAATCCTCACCCTCAATTGAAAACTCTAAAAATTTACCTGAATTTGTTATCCCCTTTAAGAAATGCATTGTACAAACCGTAACTAACGACAGGTTTGCGGCATGGGGAGTACAGGTAATATTTGCTAGTTCAGCCATTTTTGCAACCTCCAAACTACGCGTTAAACCACCCATATACATGATATCAGGTTGAATTATATCAACGATTTTACGATCAATCATGTCTTTCCAAATCCGCATATCACAATCCTGTTCGCCGCCAGTGACATCGATTTTAAGAGCATCAGTAACCTTTTTGGTTTCATCTGGAAGCCAATAGGGACAGGGTTCTTCAAAATGCGTAATGTCATTATCAGTCATCTTTTTGCCGAGTTCAATTGCCTGATCGGAGAAATAACAACTATTTCCATCAACCATTTTTATAATTCCTGAACCAAGCTTCTTAGGAACCTCAACAATAATTCTCTCACTTCGACCCTCCCACTCATCGCGACCTCTTCCACACTCGGCACCAACTCTAAATTTAAATGCTCTATAGCCAAAATCATCCCGTAACTTTATCAATCGGTTAGCTTCATCTTCTGGTGTAATATCTCTTTTCATGGATGAAGCATATACAGGTACTTTACCAACGGTTCCACCAATAAGCTTGGTCACCGGCAACTCTTCTTTGCGCCCTAACCAATCCCAAAGCGCCGTATCTAATCCGGCTAAGGCTCGAAGAACATATGAGCCTGGAAACTTATGCTCTCGCTCCATTATTAAGTTTCCCATATCGAAAAAGTCATTAAACTCTTTACCAAGTACGTGCGGAGCTACCTGCTGATGGAAAATTTTGCTTGTTATATTAGCGTAGTATGTCGACATTTGGCCCCAACCTTGACTGCCGTCTTCCATCGTCAATCGAACAGCACTTACGTACCTTGTTGTAAACGTTTCCAACTTTTTGATCTTGATTTGATGTTCAAATATACCCTTCATTTTCAATATCCTTAAATTGAGTTGTTTACTTAGATAATTGATGACAAATGGAATCCGCAGCCTTAGATGCAAGCATCATAACTGGTGCATTTATATTACCAGATGTGACATTTGGAAATAATGAAGCATCCCCTATCCAGACATTGCTTAGGGCTCTAAGTTTAAAATCATTTGATACAGGGGCTTTACTTGCATCAGATCCAAGACGACAGGTGCCGCAGAGATGATATATTGATACCGAGCGATTCCGGAAATCTTCTAATTTTTCCTCCAAACTTTGCTTCCCAAGGTTTACTGATTTTTCTTTAACTGTAATCGAACTTAACTCTTCATTATTAAGAAGAGCCTCCATACATTCGATTCCACATTTGACATCGTAAAGATCAGTTTCATCGTTAAGAAAATTCATATTGATTAAGGGAGGTCGTAGAGGTTCTGATGAAGCTAATGTTACTTCACCTCTACTCATTGGTCTGCATGGTTGGAAACCGATCGCAAAACCATCAAATGCATCAGGCTTTAGCAATTCCCGTTTCTTTGGATTATGTTTTATCGAATATGTAAGAGGGTTAAAATACAATTGAATATTAGCGCTCTCAGTTTTACTCTTCCAATTTACGAACCCACCACCTTGATTAACACTCAATGAAAAAGGTCCCGCTCTATTAAACAAATATTTTAGCATTGAAGACAGGCGGCCTTTCCATCGACCCAAAATTTTATTTAGTGATACTGAGTTTGTTTCATATAAGTAGTCAATTCCAAGGTGGTCTTGTAAATTCTGACCAATATTCTTGTCCTCAGTTACAACATCAATACCAACATCAGTTAATACCTTTTTTGGACCAATTCCAGACAACATAAGAAGTTGGGGGGTATTGATCGCACCCGCTGTTAAGATGACTCCAACACGAGCTTTAACTTTGTTTAAAACTTGATTTCCCTTTATAAAATCAACCTCTGTTACCTTACCATTGATAATATTTAGCTTAGTGACTTGCGAATTTTTAAAAATTGTTAGATTAGGCATTTTAAGAGCTGGCCTTAAAAATCCATCAGCAGAAGTCCAACGAACACCATTTTTAGTGCTTAAAGGATAGTGACCTACTCCTTCAGAAATATCAGAATTTAAGTCTAACGTGTAATTAAAACCAATACCCGCACTAGCCTTAATAAAATTTTTTATCATTGCTTGATGTTGGCTAGAAACATCAGAGACGTGCATACGCTTCTTCTTCGAATTCTTTCTAATACCTTCAATTTCATTATATGTTGAGGTAACGGAATCCCAACCAAAATTTGAAGAACTAAAAGATTCCCAGTCATCAAAATCGTTTTTTAGCCCACGAAGATAAACCATGGCATTTATTGACGCTGATCCACCAATAACCTTCCCACGCGGAACATAAAGAGTTCTACTATTCAGGGCTTTTTGTGGTAAACTTGAGTAGCACCAGTTAACGTCTGGATTAAAAAAACTCATTCCATAACCAATTGGCACTTTAATATCTGGTCTAAAATCACTTCCACCGGCTTCCAAAACTAGGATACGTAAATCAGTACGTTCCGCTAGTCTTCCCGCTACTATCGATCCAGCAGATCCAGCCCCAACAATAACTAAATCAAATTCTAAAATCGCTCTAATCCTTTTTCGTACCAAAAAGCTGCACGAGAATAAGTAAGCTCGTAGAGATAATAATTAGTATTGTAGAAATAGCTGCTATAGTGGGATCAATTTGATCACGTAGCGCAAGAAACATAGCACGAGTGATGGTTGAATTATCTCCTCCCGCAACAAATAAAGAGATAATGACCTCATCAAATGAAGTCAAAAATGAAATCAAAGATGCGGAAATGATTGAAAACTTTATCTGTGGGAGTGTGATTTCAAAAAAAGCTCTAATTCTGGAGGCACCTAATGAACGTGCCACCTTTTCTTGGTTCATATCATAGTTCTTAAGTGCCGATAGCACTATAATAAGAACTAAAGGCATGGCTACAAGAGAATGGCCCAAAACTAAACCGAGTATACTATTGACCATTTTAAATTGAACGTAAAAATAAAAAAGACCAATTGCTACAAGGATAACTGGTATCATCATAGGTGAAATCATTACTGGAAAAAGAATATTGCGTACTCTATTTCCGCTGTTAATTAATCCATAAGCTGCCATCGTTCCGATAGGAGTGGCCACAAAGATAGTAAGCACCGCTACCTTTATAGATGTCCAGGTAGCTCCTATCCAATCGTTAAAGCCCATTCCAACTTGTCCAGAAGAAAAATAATTTTCATACCATCTAAAAGACCAATTTTTAGGAGGAAACTCAAGATATTGGCTACCAGAAAACGACATTGGAATTACAATTAAAGAAGGAACAATAAGCAAGAAAAGTACAATTATCGAAATAATATATAACCATAATCTATCTTTTAATCGAATGTGCGTTTCAGAAACTTGCTGATTAAAGAAGCTCATGAGTTAACCCCGGGTGCTTATCTGATCTATAGAAACGAGTCTCGATGCTATAAATAAAATAGCCATTGTCACAACTAACAGTACTACACCTAATGCACTTGCTGCACCCCAGCTAAAATATAATTCAATGTTGCTGGAAATTTTCATAGCTGCCATAATTACTCTTCCACCTCCTAAAACAGCAGGTGTGACATAAAACCCCAGACAAAGAACAAAAACGATGAGCAACCCAGCAAGTAGCCCTGGAATAGAAAGAGGAAAAAAAACGGTCCAAAATGCCCTTGATGGGGTTGCACCGAGGCTGGCAGCGGCCCTTACGCAATCCTTATCAATCGAACGCATGTTAGCATAAAGGGGCAAGATTAAAAATGGCAACATAATATGAGCCATTCCAATAAGTGTTCCAGAAGTATTATGTACAAATTTAATTGGTTCGGCGATAATTTGAAAATCAAGAAGCAGATTATTAAGAAGTCCTTTTTTTTGAAGAAGAACTAACCACGCGTAGGTTCGAACCAATAAGCTCGTCCAAAACGGAATTAAAACACCTATCATACATATGCCAGCCCACTTTTTTGGTAATTGCGACATGAAATAGGTCAAAGGATATCCAATTAATGCGCAAATCAAAGTTGTAAGGAAACTAATTTTAAAAGTTGTAATAAATATTCTTATGTAAGCTTTACTATCAAGCATACGAGTATAATTTTCAAAGGACAGAGTTCCATCCCTGCCAATGAACGACATATAAAACAACCACCCAATCGGTATAATAATTAGAATGGACACCAAGCCCAAATAAGGTAGCGTCAAACCAAATAAATTAAATCTCTCTTGACGATCCAATCTTTTTAGAGCTTCTTCATTTAGATGTGCGCCTACCGTAGCCATAAACTCATTCCACAATAAAGCTATCGAGCTTTCTTAACCCAATAGTCAATTCATCCCCAACAATCGGAATCTTTCCCTTCAAGTCAAACCCGTTAGCAATTCTCATTTGTAGAGACTGATTGCCGTAAACTTCTTCTTCAAGTTTCAGAACTAGCAATTGGCTTTCACCCTGAAAAATTGACTCAGTTACGACACCTGTGAAGAGGTTTGTATTCTTTTCAGTCTTCTTTGCCAAAAATAACTTCTCGGGTCTTACAACTAGTAAGTACTTGCCATCTTTCTGAGCACTATGATTCAATAAAATTTCTGAAGTTCCCAGATAAGCTTTTTTATTCGTTACGCTAACAGAAATAAGGCTTGATTCTCCAATAAAATCCGCAATAAATGCATTATTTGGATTATTATAAATTTCGTTCGGTCTTCCTAATTGCATTAAAGAACCGTCGTTAATGACTGCAATTCTATCTGACATAGTCAGGGCTTCTTTCTGATCATGCGTAACATAGACAGTCGTCATGTTTAAACTATCATGCAGGTGCCGAAGCTCAATTTGCATTTCTTCTCGCAGTTTCTTATCCAAAGCGGAAAGTGGCTCATCCATTAACAAAATTTTTGGTTTAAAAACAATGGCTCGAGCCAAGGCTACGCGCTGTCTTTGACCTCCTGATAACTCACTAACACCTCGATGACCTAAACCATCTAACTTAACTGTTGCAAGAGCCTCATCTACTGTTTTTTTCATATCGATTTTGTTTACACCCCGAAGTTTTTGAGGATATCCAACATTTTGTTTAACATTCATATGAGGAAAAAGCGCATAATTCTGAAAAACCATGCCAATATCACGCAAATGAGGCGGTTTGAGAACAACCTCCTCTTCTCCAAACTTTACACTACCGTAATCTGGGCTCGTGAAACCCGCAAGCACCATTAACAGCGTTGTCTTTCCAGAACCAGATGGCCCAAGTAATGTCAAAAATTCGCCGGACGTCACCTCAAGATCGATATTCTTGAGCGCATAAAAATTCCCATAAGTCTTGGTTACATCTTTTATAGATATGTTTAATGAGCTAGAGTTCATAACATTTTCTCACATTATTTAAGCAGGAGAGCGTGGCCCTCCTGCTCTGATAATATTACTAAGTGAACCGATATTATTCAGTCATCATTTCAGTATATTTTTCAGCCGCAATAGTTCTGTATTTCGCATACCAATCTTGACTTAGTAGCAACTGATGCTTGGCGTTATCAGGGTGACTCGGCAAAGATCGCGCTAGAGCGTCGGAAATTAAACCGCCTTCATAAGCTTTAGTATTGGTGGGACCATAAGTGATATGTTTCACAAATTCAGCCATATATTCAGGCTTCATCATTTCGGCGATGTATTTCATTCCCAGATCTTTGTTTTTTGCGCCTTTAGGTATTCCATAGCCTTCCCAGTCCATAATACCGGTCTTATAATCGTAAGCGACCTTAGCACCATCTCTTTTTGCGACATCAAAACGACCGTTCCAGCCAGTTGTCATATCTACTTCACCGTCTTTCATTAATTGCGCATGCATCGCACCAGAAGTCCACCAAACTGCAATATGATCTTTTATTGATCGTATTTTATCAAGAGCTCTGTCCATACCTTCTTCGGTACTCAAAATATTATATACTTCAGACATTGGAACACCATCGGCTAATAACGCTGTTTCTAATTGCGCATCTACTTTGCTTCTCATAGCTCTTGTACCAGGAAATTTTTCAACGTCATAAAAATCAGCCCAGCTTCTAGGTCCATTGTCACCATAAGTATCTGTGTTCCATGCTGCAACCACAGAAAAAATGTCCGCACCGGCACAGTAATCTGACCACGTTCCAGGAATATGATTGCTAACATCAATGATGGAGTAATCTAACTTTTCAAGAATACCTTCTGCGCCGCCTGACGCACAGCTCCCAGCACCGCTCGAAAACATATCAAACTTGTCACCACCAGATTTGACCATTAATTTTACGTCAGATATTCCGCCATAAGTATCCTCTTTAACAGTTATTCCCATTGCTTTTGCAGCTGGTTGAAAGATCCCGATCGATTGACCTTTTTGATATGCTCCACCCCAAGAAACTATTCGTATACTATCTTCTGCATAAGCACTCGCGCCAAAGGCCAAAACTCCCATGAGCGCAAGAGATAAAATTTGTTTAACTTTTTTCATTTTTTCTCCCTTTACATTTAAAACTTCCACAATATCAGCATTGACGCAGGAACCATCGAAGTCAAATGAATTTTTAGGTTCCATAAAAATTTGTCAACTAACTAAAAAATCTAAGGGTTTATTATCGTTCAATATTATCGAGCAATCTTTTATACCACGTCGCAAAGGGGATAATGAAATTATGAAATTGAGAAAATGGAATTGAACGAAGTTTCTTAATTGGAAAGTCCAAATCTTCAGAAGGAACATTATTAATCAAATCTGCAACAACTTTTCCAAGAATAGTTGTTAAAGCAACACCTCGACCATTGTAGCCAGATAAAGAAATTACACCATTATCAAACAAAGAAATCTGCGGGTAATGGTCAAGTGTTAGTGCGACGTTGCCCCCCCAAGAATATTCATATTCCACCTCACCAGTAATTGGAAACATTTTACTAACTGAACGCTTCAATTCTTCAATTTGAATTGACGTTCCTCGATTGGAAACACCTCCACGTCCTCCCATCAGCAGTCGTCCATCTTCAGAAATTCTAAAATATTTTAATAAACGCCGCGTGTCAGAAACAACGTGACCATTCGGTAAAATTGTTTTCAGAATGTTGTCCGACAATGGTGCTGTCGCTACCTGAACAGATTGAACAGGAATTATATTTTTATTTCTAGTGCCCGTCGAATCTTCGCCATAAGCATTCGTCGTCAAAATAACCTTTTGTGCAATCACCTGCCCCGTTGCACAATAAATTTTGTAATAATTAGTGTTCGATTCAATGCTTTCAACTGGGCATTCTTGATAAATGGCAACGCCCTTTTTTTGGGCAACCTTTGCAAGCCCTAATACATAATTGAGAGGATGTAACTTTCCTCCTCGAGGATCAAGTATTCCATGCGTATAATTATCGGATCCAATTAAGGATTGGATTTCTGGAGCTAACAGCAGGTGAACTGGTGCTCCCTGCTCCTTCCATTGTCGTAATAAGCTCCGGTTCTTTTGTAACCCATTTTCACTGACCGACGCTTGTATCCAACCATTTTGTGAAGCCCCACATTCTATTTTATATTTTTTGATTAAGTTAAAAACATAATCAGGAGCGCCTCCCGCTAGGGCAACTATTTTTTTCCCCATTTTAGATCCGAAAAACTTATATACATCTTCTGGTAACTCTTTAAGCCCAGGAATAACTTGACCTCCGTTTCGACCTGAAGCCCCCCAACCTATAGTTTCCTTTTCTAATAAGCAGGCATTTATTCCAAGCAATGCGCAGTGAAAAGCAACAGAGACACCGGATATCCCACCGCCTATTATTGCTACATCAAATTGCTTGGATGATGATAATTGTTCTCCAACGACCCTATCATTAGCGGTTGCAGACCAAATCGAGTTCGCTAGAAGGGGATTCTCATTTTTAATCATATTTTGCTACCAAGAGTTAAAAAACACTTCATGCAGAAAGAAATTATAGGCATTCTTTTTTTTGCATTAAAGCTTTTAAATATCTAAGGCATTTAATTTCTCCCATAAGGAGAAATCAGATGTAAATGATTTCCATTCGGAGCGCTTCAGCTTTAAGAATGCTTTGGAGAAATCTTCACCTAAAGACTTTTTGAGCTGAGCATCAGCGTCAAAAGATCGTAATGCGTCAAGCAAATTTAGTGGAAGGATTGGAGCATCTTTAACCAAATGGCCCTCTGCATACATGTCAATATCATAATGATTCCCAGGATCTAATTTTAAGTCTAATCCACTTAAGCCAGAAGATATCACTACTGCCTGCAGTAAATATGGATTAACCGCACCATCAGGCAATCTAAGTTCAAAGCGCCCAGGGCCAGGAACTCTAACCATATGCGTTCTATTGTTTCCACTCCAAGTCACTGTATTTGGTGCCCATGTAGCGCCAGAAGTAGTTCGAGGCGCGTTTAATCTTTTATAGGAATTTACTGTTGGATTGGTAATTGCTACAAAACCTTCTGCATGCTCCATCAAACCTCCTAAAAAATTTCGGCCATAATGTGATAAACCAAATTCCAAATTATTGTCCGAAAATGCATTTTTCTTCCCAGCCAAGTCCCAAACCGAAATATGACAATGGCACCCATTTCCTGTTAGACCTTTAAACGGTTTTGGCATGAACGTAGCGCGCAAATCATGTTTTTCGGCAACTGATTTTGCCATAAACTTAAAAAATGAATGCTTGTCTGCTGTAACCAATGCATCATCATATTCCCAATTCATTTCAAATTGTCCGTTTGCATCTTCATGATCATTTTGATACGGGTTCCAACCGAGTTCTAACATATAGTCACAAATTTCAGATATGACATCGTAACGACGCATCAAAGCCTGTTGATCATAACAAGGTTTTTCTGCAATATCAGCCTCGTCAGAAATTTTACTCCCGTCTGAAGAAATAAGAAAAAATTCGGCCTCAATACCGGTCTTTACTCGAAGTCCTTTATCGCGAGCAACTTCAATCTGATTTTTCAAAACGTTCCTCGGGGCTTGCGATACAACAGCACCATCAAGCATACAATCCGCAGCAACCCAAGCCACCTCCTTTTTCCAAGGTAATTGGATAACGGACGATGCATCTGGTATCGCAAACATATCGGGATGAGCAGGTGTCAAATCAAGATATGATGCAAACCCTGCAAAACCAGCACCTTCGGCTTGCATCTCTCCGATCGCCTGAGAGGGAACCAACTTTGCCCTTTGAGCTCCAAAAATATCTGTAAAACTAATCATAAAATATTTGATGCTCTTTTCTCTAGCAAATTCACTAAGATCAACGCTCATACTTCTATCCTTTGAGTTAAAACAAGTAAATTGTGAAGCTAACAACGAATAATTTAACTTAGCAACAAAATTTTATAAAAGAACAAAAATCTGTTTATAAACCGATGGCTGTAAGAAGTGCCTTAATCATTATTATAAGAAATTTGGTACAATACTGGTACACATTTGATTATTTATTTGGAGTATCTGTACACTTTTGGTATGAGAAGTAACATTTAATAAAATTTAGGGGGACTTCATGGAAGATCAAATAGCCGAACTTACGGCAAGACTTTCTGAAATTGAGGCTTCAGCAGGCGTTACGAACACTATGTTTGCAGAAGCTTATTACTATTTAACAATACCACTCATGGTATTAATACACGCAGGTTTCCTTGCCTACGAGATGGGTGCATCACGAATGAAAAATGTTCTTTCATCTGGGGTAAAAAATATTTTAGCATTTGCCTTTGTAATACCAACCTTCTGGTTCTTTGGATGGTGGGTCTACTGGGCTTTCCCAACGGGCTTATCCTTATCAATGGGACCAATGGAAATATCAGGTGCAGAATATGCAAGTGCTATTGCTCTCGGATGGGGCGATGCGGCTCAATATATGGGACCAAATATTGCTGATAACGCTTCAGGTGTTTTTTGGGGTGCTTTCGCCTTATTCGCAGCTACCACTGCATCGATTATGTCAGGAGCTGTTATCGAGAGAATTCAAACTGTTGGATTTGTTATCCTAGCGATTGTTCTCGGATCTTTCGCTTGGGTAATTGCCGCTGCTTGGGGTTGGCACGCTGATGGATGGCTAGTAACTAAATTTGGCGTTCATGACTTTGGTGCAGCTGGACTTGTACATGCTGTAGCTGGATTTTTTGCTCTAGGGGTACTCATTAACTTGGGTCCACGAATTGGCAAATTCAATAGTGACGGAACAGCAAATCACATCGGGGGCCATAATTTACCATTAACAACAACAGGGTTGATGCTAATCATTACCGGTTTCTGGGGATTTTTAATGGCTTGCATGATACTTCCTGGAGAAGGCTGGAGCTGGTTCTCTCATACTGGAGCAACCATTTATGGGACACCAATGAACTTATCAGCTTTATCATTCAATATCCTCATGGGAATTTCTGGTGGTATAATTGGAGCTTGGCTCTTAACAAGGGATCCATTTTGGATGATGTCTGGGGCGCTTGCTGGAATAATATCCGTAGCTTCTGGCCTTGATATTTACTTTCCAGCAATAACTTTCATAATAGCTTTCGTAGCTGGATTAATTTTAAAGCCTGCTGCAGGTATTCTTGAGTCCTTGGGGATAGATGATGCTGTCGGAGCTGTAACGGTTCATGGAACTATCGGTCTTTACGGAGTTATAGCTCTTGGAATTTTCGGTGCAGGATATCCAGCCTTACAAGGTGCAGCTGGCGAAGTCGCTACGGTCTCGTTTTTAGGTCAAATTGTTGGAGCTGCCGTCTTCGCTCTATGTGGTTTTATTCCAGGTTACGTTGTATCACTACTTCTAAGTGGTTTGGGAATGCTACGAACACCTGAAGCAGCTGAAGTAGCAGGTCTAGACCCTGTCAAAGTCACTGCGGCCGCGTATCCAGAAGGTATTCCAGCTTCGGCATTGCCAAGCGATTAATTACTATTGAAAGGAAAATAAATGGGATTTCCATATAATGAAGCAAGTTGGAGCGTTGTTGATGGCGCTATGTTTATGGGCTGGGGCGGTGTTACGCCATTTTTCTACACACTCATAAGCATCATCGTCTGTATCGTTGTCTTACTTTGGGGCGATGCTATAGAGAAATCAAAATATAAACAGGTAGAAAAATAAACTACCTAATTTGTAATAGGCCGCTCTCAAAGTGGCCTATTATCCTCTTTATCTGCGTTGCAACCTATCGATCACATTTCTATACCAAAGATCTGCAACAGATAAAAAATATGGTTTTTCAAAAATATGAAATAAATTCGTTTTCAACTTCGTTTGCGAATATCCTGTTTCTCCTCT
Organism: Paracoccaceae bacterium; assembly: GCA_029242355.1. GTDB lineage: Bacteria > Pseudomonadota > Alphaproteobacteria > Rhodobacterales > Rhodobacteraceae > JAYZEV01. The sequence goes on from JAQWUC010000040.1 coordinate 20,545, forward strand.
ACGATCACCCAAAGTTTTATAAGCAACTTTAGCGCCCAAGTAAGCCGCCAAAACAGTTCCTGACCCTGAATATCCCATAGCATAATTAATTCCGTTATAACTTCCAATATGCGGGATATGGTTGAATGAAAAACCAGTATATCCCGTCCAAACATTCGTTAATTGATAATTAATCAACTCTGGCCAGATATCATCTAGTGAAGCTTTCAATCTTTCAGCAGCTATTTTTAAAGGTATTGGCTTTAATGCAGCTCTTCCTCCGAAGATAATTTTTTTTCCGTTCGGACTTGGACGAAAATAATTATACTGAGCTCGCGTTTCCACCATCATCCGTCCTCTTGGAGTCAATTCTCTGATTAGCTCCTTAGGAAGATTCTCAGTAGCAATAAGAAAACTTGGAACGGGAAAAACTCTTTTTTTAAACCAATAAAATTTGTTAGTGGTATATCCATTTGTTGCCATAATGACATTCTTTACAAAAAGTTCTTTATTTAAAAAATGAACTTTAAAACCGCGTGGCATTCGTTCAATTGAAAGAACAGGCATATTCTCTAATACTGAAACTTTTCTTTTGATAAGTGATGTCATTAAACCATTGTGAAATTTTGCAGGGTTGATACCGCCATGTTCTTCAAACAATATTCCACCAAAATAACGATCTGTCTTTATTTCGCCAGACAATTCCTCTCTTGAAATTATTTGTACACTTACATTTGATTTTTGTTTTATATTTGACGCCAATTGTTTTTGATTTTCATGATCCTTTTTCGACCAAGCGAGCTGAATTCGCCCAGATTGAATTAAGTCACAATCAATTAGTTCATCACTTATTAGACGTTTTACAAAAGTTAATGACGCAGATGCTTCTTCAAAAATTTGATCAGCAGTTTCTACACCAAATTTTTCTGATAGTGTTTGCCAACTCAACCTTGGATGCGCGCCAAACATACCACCATTACGTGTTGAGGCACCTTTTCCTGCTTCTTCAGCCTCTACTACCACCGTTTTAGCACCTAGATCGCTTGCGACAATAGCCGCTGCTAAACCCGTATATCCAGCGCCAACTATTAAAACATCTACATTTTCTGGTAACGAAGAATTTAGCGAAGTTTGTTTTTTTTGAGTTTCCCACCAGTAAGGTTCAAAGGATAGCGCGCGTTCTTCTAGCATAGATTGACTCAATTATAATTTCCTTTCACCCTTTCCTTTTTTGGATCAAAGTGAGGAAACGGAACTATTTCCGCTTTTAAGCGTTTTTGCTGCCCATCGAGCTGCCCAATTTCAAGCTTATTACCAATTTGTGAATGAACAACGTCTACCCTTGCCAAGGCAATAGTTTTTTCCAAAATTGGTGACTTAATAGCGGAAGTAATTTCACCAATTTGCGCTTTTCCGATTCTTATACAATCACCAGTTGCTGGTAACGTCCCACCTTCAACAACTAATCCTACTAATTGTTTTTGCGGGTTCGCTTTTCGCTCTTCTAAAACATAGCGCCCAATAAACTGAGCTGTTTGGGTTTTTAACGGAACAGTAAAACCTATTCCTGCCTCAAACGGATTTACCTGATCTGAAAACTCATAACCTGCAAAAATCAAGCCTGCTTCAACTCTCAGCAAATTAAGTGCTTCAAGACCCAAAGGAGCCATATCAAAGGAAGCACCCACTTCCCATAACCTATCAAAAACTTCATTGGCGTCTTTAGGATGACAAAATATTTCATAGCCGAGTTCCCCAGAGTATCCTGTACGACTTACTACGCATGATGGACCATGAAAATCATTTAATCGTGTAACTGAAAATCTAAACCATTCTAATTCTTTTATAGTAGGTTGGGTTGGCGCGGTCCAAAAAAGCGCTTCAAGAATCTCGCGGCTCTTCGGTCCTTGAACCGCTACATTACACAATTGCTCTGTGGAACTTCGAACCCATGCATTTAAGCCGCTCTTCTCTGCCTGTTCCCTTAACCATAAACCGCTCGTATCATTTCCACCAACCCATCTAAAATTATTTTCTCCGAGTCGATAAACTGTTCCATCATCAATCATTCCGCCATGTTCATAACACATTGCAGTGTAAACAACCTGCCCAATCGAAAGTTTTTCAATGTTTCGAGTCACGCATAATTGTATTAATTCTTTAGAATCCGGGCCCGTTACCTCATATTTCCTTAGTGGCGATAAATCCATAATTGCCGCTTTTTCTCTACAAGCCCAGTATTCATTTATGGTGCCATAATTAGTCATATCATTTGCTAACCAATAACCATTATACTCTATAAAATTTCTTGTATGCTTAGCAAAGCTATCATGAAATCCTGTCTGTTTTGTCTCTTCCATCTCAGCCTCCGCTGTTTTTCGCCATCCAATTGAACGCTTAAAATCCTCTTTAGCCCCATAAGTTCGCACCTGTATATCAGTTGGATTCCAACCGTTAGCAGCATCTACATCACATGGGCAAGCAGTCGAGATACAAACTAGATCAGTCAATGCTTTCAACATTACATAATCGCCAGGTCTCGACCAAGGATCATCCAAACCAAGTGCATTTGTATCATCTAACATCGTATTAAAGAAAAAATTTATAGCTGGCCAACCACCTCTGGGCTTAATATTAAAATTAGCTAAATCAATATTCATGTTATCAGAGCAATTAATATGACCGGGATACCCCAAATCTTCATAATATCTTGCCGTGCATGCTAGTCCAAACGTATCATGTCTCCCACATGTATCCTGAATTATTTCCACAAGCGCTTCATGATCAGATGTCCAATACTTTGAAAAAATCCCAGGAGTTGGATAAAGTGATCCCATTAGACTTCGAGTCGTCGTGGGATCTATTTCTCTTTCTAATCCTTTATCAAGAGCACGAGAACTAAAAGCTTGAAAATCAGAACACTCGCGTCCCTGCACATCTAAAATTTGAATGTACTCGCCCGCTTTCACATTAAATGTTTTAGCATTTCCCGGTTGAATATTTAAATCAACAAGCGGATCCGCTAATGGATCGGGCGCAACAAGCCCACTTTTAGCATTTTCAGGTTCCAATCGGCGAATATACACGATCAGGTCAGAAACTGCATTTTGGCATTCTGGCAGCATGTTTTCTCCAGGCGCGGCAACAATGAGCAATCCATCAATAGCAGCGAATAAATCAACAGTATCACCAGCCCGCGACCCCTCCTCAAAAATCCTAACCGCATCACCATTTTTAATATTAAAACCAGCAGTTTCTAAAGATTTCAAAACTTTTATACTGGAGGGATCTCCACAGGATAAGATATTAATTATATTTATAGCGCTGCCTTGACCTTTAGCCCCGATCATTCCCGCGTCTGAAATGCCGTTTGGAGCAAAAAAAACTAGTTCGCCCATCTGAAGACCTTGACGGTCTAAAATAGATATTTCATCCCCTTTGTGTATTTTAATCCCTCTAGTACCTCCTCCAGGCACAATATGACGCTCTATTCCATGAGGTAGAATTGGAAGTCCAGGCACTATTATTCCCGCCTTTTGATTGCTTAACTCAAAACGGTGACGTGCTTGCATTACAACTCACTTTCATCTAAATCAATAACCCTTCCCCGATGGGTAACGACTATAACACAGCCACTTGGAGACAAACTATCATGCCTGGACCCTGCGGCTAAAGAAACAAAATCACCTTCTTTATAAAAATAACCATCACTGTCTCGAAGGTCACCTTCCAAAATAAAAAATTCTTCAGGTCCAGCATGTTCATGGGGGTTTGATCGTGCGCCTTTTCCCATTTTGTATAAATAAGATCCAGTTCCTTTTTCAGCATTGTAACTAAGATTATACCACCAAACCTTTTCACCCGGCAAACCTGGTTGATCTAAAATTTCCCAATTTA
>JAQWUC010000041.1 GCA_029242355.1 Paracoccaceae bacterium
TCATGGGTTTGTGAATCTTCCATTAACTGAAGAATATGTTCAAGAAATCTCAGTTGTTCATAACTTTGAATTAATTTTTTCTCCACAGATCCAATAATCAGATCAGTTTTCTTGAGTTGTTTTAGAACATTCACAGTTGCGTTTTCTCGTAACGATTTATTTTTCCCACCGCGAATTAATTGTTGCGTTTGAGCAAAGAATTCAATTTCTCGAATTCCTCCTAACCCAGATTTAATATTATAACCGAGTAAATTTGCATTTAAGACTCGAGGGGTTTTTTTTCTTATTTTTTTCCGAATATTATTAATATCCTCAATGGCAGCAAAGTCTAAATTCTTTCGCCATACAAAAGAGGTAAGTGATCCTAAAAATTTTCTTCCAAAAGTTTTATCACCAGCTATGGCGCGGGCTTTAATAAATATAGCTCGCTCCCAGTTCCGTCCAAAATTTTCGTAATACCTTTGAGCGACGAGAGCACCAATACATATAGGATTTGATGATGGATCAGGACGCAATCTAAGATCCACCCTAAATACAAAACCTTCTGCAGTTACTTCCGAAAGAGCTTTTACAATTTTTCTTATTATTACTATAAATGCATTTCTAATTTTTGAATAAAATTCTGGTTTATATTTTTCCTCATCAAAAAGGAAAATGAGGTCAATATCTGATGAATAGTTTAATTCAAAAGAACCTAATTTACCCATACCTAGCACACACAAACCAGATTTTAGAGAGGAATAACAAATTTTATTTGGGTAATCATTCTTATCTTTAAATAACGATCTATAGTCCATCCTATCAAATTCGTTAAATACATATAAATCCATCACTAATTCTAAAATGTTTTCAGCAAACGTGGAAAGTGAGTTTGTAACCTCAACAAGATTAAACAAATTTCCAAAATCAGCTAGTAAAATCACTAAATTAGTTCTGCGTTTTGCAATTCTTAATTTAGAAAAAGTATCGTTCTTCAGGTTTTTTTTACAATTAGCAACAATCTGGTTAAGCACGTCTTCTATTTCATTATCAATAACACCAACTAACCAATCCATCTCAGTACAAATTAATCTATTTATATATGGGCTACGACTGGATAACGCATGTATCAAGGTAGGTAATTTATTGGGAAGATCTTGAATTTTCCTATCAATATCTTCAGGGAACAAAGCTTTTGATATTTTAATATTACATGTAACTGAAAGTAACTGTTTCATAACTCAAGAATGACATCTAGAACGAAACCGTCAATAATATTTTTATTTTTTCACAAAAAATTTTAACCATCGAAAAATTTGGCAATTTCTTTTTTTTCTTTATCAGAAAGTTGTTCAACCAAAACATCTGACGAGTTTACTCTTCCAGTTCGAAACAGCATAAAATAAATTAAAAGCATACCCAAAAGGAACGAGATAGGACCTACAAGCCATAATACCATGTTACTTCCAAAAAACTTAGGCCTAAGCAAAACAAAATCACCGTATCTCGCATGAACATAACTTATCACTTCCTGATCAGAGTCCCCAAGAACGAGTCGTTCACGTACCAGAATTCTTAGATCACGGGCCAACTCGGCATTGGAGTTGTCAATATTTTCGTTACGACAAACCAAACAGCGTAATTCTGAAGATATTTCTCTAGCTCTATTCTCTAAAATATTATCTAACAATATTTCATCTGGTTCTACAGCCAACAAACTGAGATTTAAGAAGAATAGTAAGACAATTGATGATAAGATATGTTTCACTTTTATACTTGATTCTTAGCTTTACTCACATAAACATTGCAAGACGATAGCGTCGATCTGTCAAGCTAATAATACCACCTAATGCTATCATGGAAGCGCCAAGCCATATCCAAAGGATAAAAGGCTTGATATAAGTTCTAACTACCCAAAAATCTTGAGATTTGTTATCCCCAAGAACAACATAAATATCACGAAAAATATTCGAATGGATCGATGCTTCTGTAGTGGATGTAATTTGAATAGGATAAAACCGTTTTTCAGGAAAAAGAGTTGTTATAATATCATCTCCTATCTTTACCAATATAACACCTTGCCGCGTTATATAATTAAATTTTGCGAATTCAGATACTTGAGTTAACTGAATTGTATAATCCTCCACTTGATAAGGTTCATTTAACTTAGCCACTCGAATATCTTCAATTTCCCAAGCAGAAACTGCGCTTACACCAAAAATCATTAATCCAAAACCCATATGTGCAACAAATCTGCCTAAATCTCCACGAGGTAGCTTAGTTAATCTTTTTAAAGAATTTAATAAAGTCACTTCAAATAGTTTAATGCGCTTGACAATATCAAAAAGCGATCCTAAAACAATCCAAACTGACAAAGAAGCACCAATTGGAGCTAAAATTCGCCCCCCGGTCTGAAAGCTCCAAACAGCGGATCCTGAAATAACTGACAAAATCGCTACAGTCAAAAGATTGGACTTCAAGTTAGCGACTTTTCCTCTTTTCCATGGAAGAATTATGCCAATGGGAAGCAACAAAGCCAGTAAGATAATGAATGGAGTAAAGGCAAGCTCAAAGAAGGGAGCTCCAACCGATATCTTTTCATTGAACAGAGTTTCGACTATTAGCGGCCATAAAGTGCCAATGAATACTATTAATGCTGCCACTGATAAAAGTAAGTTATTCAGCACTAAACCACTTTCGCGGCTAAAAAATGCAAACTGATTAACTGACTTTATTGAAGAGAATCGAGCAGCATAAAGCGATAAGGCAAAAAGAATAAAGAGAAAAACTATAATTAAAAGATATACTCCTCTGCTTGGATCACTGGCAAAGGCATGTACCGATGTTAAAACACCAGATCTTACGATAAACGTTCCCACTAAGGAAAAGGAAAAAGCAAGTATAGAAAGCAAAATGGTCCAACTTTTAAGAGTGTTACGTTTTTCAACCACAGCGGCCGAATGCAGCAACGCAGTGGAAGCTAACCAAGGCATGAAGGAGGCATTTTCAACTGGATCCCAAAACCACCATCCGCCCCATCCCAATTCATAATACGCCCAGTAACTTCCCAAAGCTATACCTACCGTTAAGAACATCCATGCTGATAATGCCCAAGGCCTTACCCATCGAGCCCATGAAGAGTCAATTTTTCCTTGTAACAAGGCCGCAACAGCAAAACTAAACGTAACGGATAATCCAACATAACCTAAATATAGAAAAGGTGGATGAAAAGCTAATCCAAGATCTTGTAAAACAGGATTTAATCCATTCCCATCTATTGGTGGAGCAAGTTCCCTCGCAAACGGATTCGATGTGAACAAGAGAAAACCCAAAAACGCGGCTGAAATTAAACCTTGCACAGATAGCACCCGGCATTTTAACTCTGCGGGTAATCGCGTTCCAAATATCGTAATTAAAAATCCATAGAAATTTAGAATGAGTATCCAAAGTAACATTGAGCCCTCATGATTACCCCAAGTTCCGGTGATTTTATAAATTAAAGGCTTCATTGTATGAGAGTTTAACGCAACTAGTTTGACAGTAAAATCTGAAATTATAAATGCCCTCATTAAAATAAAAAAACCGAAACAAGTTAAAACAAATTGCAAGAACGCTGTTGTATCAGATAATTTCATCCAATTAATCCACCCATGTTTGGCGCCGATTAACGGAATGCTAAATTGGATCAATGATAACATTAAAGTCAAAATTAAACTCACGTGAGCTATTTCGATAAGCATGGATTAACCTTTATGTTTTTCTTGCGGGCACTTACTACACTTTTGAAGATAGTTTGTTATAAAAAAAAACCATAGAATTTTTATCGATAAAAAGTTTTGGTGAAAAGACTTATCAGTAACAACTTCAATTATTTTTCAATAGGTCCAACATAAACCCCTCTTTCCTTGAGGCTATCTACTAATTCTTTTGGCATATAGTTTTCATCATGCTTTGCCAAAACTTCGTCAGCAAAGAAAAGATTTTCGTTTTTTAAAGTACCGGAAGCAATTACTCCCTGATTTTCAGCAAAAAGGTCAGGTAATACTCCGGAAAAGTGAACCTCGATAGCAGAGGAATTGTCAGTTATTTGAAAAGATACACTGCCGTCATTTAAAACTTTAACACTATTGAAACTCACTAATCCACCAATCCTAAACCGTTTCCCAAATGCTGGAGGATCCCTAACTATTTCGCTTGGCGATTTAAAAAATTCAATCCCATCCTTCATGGCATACCCTATTAATACCGCAGACACGATAAGCAATGTTAATCCTAATAATATAAGTTTTACTCTTTTTCGTTTTCGATTGAGCATAAGACTTCTACGGAAAAATAGGCGCCATCATTAAACCCTCAGTTTCATCAAAACCAAACATTAAATTAGCATTTTGAACTGCTTGACCAGCTGAACCCTTAGTTAAATTATCTAGAGCAGAGAATAAAATCGTTCTGTTAAAAGTACGGTCCTTGACAACTCCAATGTGGCAATAATTTGACCCGCGTACGTGCTTTGTTGAAGGAACCTCACCATAAGGGAGTACAATAACAAACGGTTCATCTTGATAAGCATCGTTTAACTCAGCATGAATTTCGTCTGCTGAACCAATAGCATAAATCGTAGCAAGAATACCTCTATTTTGAGGAATTAAGTGAGGAGTAAAAGATATTTCGACTTCTGTTCCAGCCGCTTTTGATAATTCCTGATCAAATTCTGCCAAATGTCGATGTCTGGCGACATTGTAAGCCGAAAACCCTTCTGAGATCTCAGCATGTAACATTTCTTCCTTAGAGGCACGACCAGCCCCAGATACGCCGGTAGCCAGATCCACAATAATATTTTCTAGATTAATAATACGCTTTGCAACGAGAGGTAATAATGGGAATAGCCCTGCAGCAGAATTACAGCCAGTACACGCGACTAACCTTGCAGATTTAATTTGACTTCGGTAGTGCTCACTCAAACCATATACGGCTTCTTTTTGAAGGTCTGCGGCTATATGAGGAATTCCATACCACTTCTCATACTTTTTTGGATCGGTAAGTCGAAAATCTGCTGATAAATCAACAATTCTAAGAGCCTTGGGCAATCCATTTAATATCGTTTGGGTCGTAGCGTGAGGCAAAGCACAGAAGACAAGGTCAATGTTTTCAAAATCTACCTCATTTAATGAAACAAGCTTTGGAAGATCAAGGTGCCTGCAATGAGGAAAGATCTTCTCATATGATTGACCAGCTTTTCGATCTGCAACTAACGCTTCAATCTGAAAAAAAGCATGTCCAGATATTATTCGAACAAGCTCTGCCCCAGTATAACCACTCGCCCCTAAAATAACTACTTTTTTCATTTCATTCCTATATTAATATAAGATACATGTTATCTTTTGTTACCCTCGAAACCAATCAATGTAAAATATTATTAAGAAGGAAACTGATCTATTTGCCATTTAATTTTTAATTAGGTTATGATGCCGAGACAACAAATGTACGAAACTCTAACACTTTGTACATTTTTCTAAAAACAATCATGTTCAGAATCACGAACCAGAAAAAGAAGTTTAAAATAATGAATGTTCCCAAATGTAGTGTTGAACTAATTGACGCCATTCAACGACAAAGAGAAAATATTCAAACATTAACCTCTGAACTTATCCAAATTCCTACGGAAAACCCACCAGGAAATAATTATCGTGAAATATGTAATTTCCTCGAAAAAAGACTAAAAAAAAGTGGTTTTGAGGTGCAACTTATTCGAGCCCAAGGAACTTTAGGAGACTCAGAAAAACACCCAAGATGGAATTTAGTCGCAAGGCATGATGCTGGGAAAAAGGGAGAATGTATTCATTTTAATTCGCACACAGACGTCGTAAAAGCAGGACATGGTTGGAGTGTTAATCCATTTGCAGGCATTGTTCGCGACGGTCGCGTTTATGGTCGAGGAGCTTGTGACATGAAAGGTGGTCTAGCAGCCTCAGTCGTAGCTGCAGAAACTTTTATCAAACATAACCCTAACCATCGTGGAGCAATAGAAATATCAGCTACAACTGATGAAGAGTCAGGGGGGTTTTCAGGCGTAGCATCTTTGGCAAAAAAAGGTTATTTTAATCCAGAAAGAGTAAACCATGTGATTATTCCTGAACCTTTTAACAAAGATAGAATATGCCTTGGCCACAGAGGGGTCTGGTGGGCAGAGATTGAAACCAAAGGAAGAATTGCTCATGGATCAATGCCATTTTTAGGTGATAGTGCGATACGGCATATGTCAGCTGTCTTAACAGAAATGGAAGAAACATTGTTCCCACTACTGTTAAACCGTAAGTCAAATATGCCTGTAGTCCCAGTCCAAGCTAAGACGGCATCTTTAAACATAAACTCGATACACGGTGGTGAAAAGGAACAGCTTCTTGAGTACACTGGTCTACCTGCACCTTGTGTTGCAGACAGATGCAAGATCACAATTGATAGAAGATTCTTGATTGAAGAAAGCTTGCAAGACGTCAAACACGAGATTAAATTCTTAATGGAAAAAGTAAAAGCTGTGCGCTCAAACTTCGAGTATGAAATCACTGATTTGTTCGAAGTACTACCTACTATGACAGACAAAAATTCGAAAATTGTTCGTGTAGTTGAGGATTCGATAAAAAAGATCTGTGAAAAACAACCAGAATACGTAATTTCACCAGGCACATATGACCAAAAACATATTGACCGAATCGGGCAATTGAAAAACTGTATAGCTTATGGCCCTGGAATATTGGAATTAGCTCATCAACCTGACGAGTGGGTGGGGATTGACGATATGATCAAAAGTTGCCAAGTAATGGGGTTATCAATAGCAGAAATACTTAACTAGTTAATATATTTTTTACTTAATAAAACAAAATAAATTTTTGTTTATAAAATGTAAAAGGGAAAAAATGTTAAAAAAAATAACTGAATATTTTGCTGCCGTCCTAATTCTTATCCTAACAATAGGAACATCTTCAGCTGCGGATAAATCAATTACAATAGGAATGCAACTTGAACCACCAAACTTAAATCCAACCGGTGGAGCAGCTGCAGCAATTGATGAAGTCGTCTACGCAAATCTGTTTGAAGGTCTAACAAGGTTTAAATCTGACGGTTCTGTTGCCCCGGCCTTAGCTAAATCATGGACGATTTCAGCCAATGGTCTAGAATACACATTCAACCTAAATGATACGGTAACATTTCATGATGGTACACCAATGACGGCTAAAGATGTTAAGTTCTCTTTGGATCGAGCACGAAGCGAAGATAGCACAAACGCCCAAAAGGCTCTTTTTGTAGATATTGATACTGTCAAAATAATTGATGCTTTAACTGTTATAGTCACTCTCAAGGCCCCAAACGGAAACTTTATTACAAATATGGCATGGGGTGATGCAATTATTGTCTCTGAAAATAGCATTTCAAGCTTAGAGACTGCTCCTATCGGAACTGGTCCCTTCAAATTTTCAAAGTGGGTCAAGGGGGATAGAGTAGAGCTTATAAAAAACGAAACCTATTGGGGAGACCAAATATCACTTGATAGAGCTATTTTCAAATTCATATCGGATCCAACAGCTGCTTTTGCTGCTGTAATGGCAGGCGATATCGATGCCTTTCCTGTTTTCCCAGCGCCAGAAAACCTATCCCAATTTGCGTCTGATCCAAGATTTAGCGTTATCGTTGGCTCTACTGAAGGGGAAACAATATTATCAACTAATAACAAGCAACCTCCTTTTGACTCTTTAACTATGCGAAAAGCACTAGCACATGCAATTAACAGACAAGAAATAATTGATGGGGCTATGTTTGGCTTTGGAACTCCTATAGGAACACATTTCGCGCCTCACAATCCCGACTATATCAATCTAACTTCTAATTCCGAATATAACCCAGAACTTAGTAAACAATTAATAAAAGAAGCAGGCTATGATAAAAATAATGCCATTACACTAAAATTACCGCCCCCATCATATGCCAGACGAGGAGGAGAGATAGTTGCCTCCCAATTACGTAACGTTGGTCTAAATGTTAAAATATCAAATTTGGAATGGGCACAATGGTTGGAACAAGTTTTTAAAGGAAAAGATTACAATTTAACAATTGTGAGTCACACGGAGCCAGCTGATATTAATATCTACGCTCGGCCAAACTATTACTTCCAATACGATAGTAAAAGATTTCAAGAGTTAATGAGAGAATTAAGCGAAACAACTGATCCTAAGAAACGTTCTGAAATTCTTAAAAAAGCACAAACCATGATTAGCGAAGATTATGTGAACGGATATTTATTCCAGTTAGCAAAAACTGGTGTGGCAAATGCAAAGATTAACGGCCTATGGAAAAACTCTCCAACTCAAGCCAATGACTTGACCGGCGTAATTTGGTCTGACTAAAATACGGGCGAAGAAAGATACTTTTCTTCGCCTTTTAAAAACCAGCAACTGGAGCGTAGTTATGCTAAGTTATTTATGGGCTCGGCTTTTTACCCTGTTTGTTAGTCTTGTGTTATCCAGTCTTATTATTTTTATTCTTATTGAAGCGGTTCCAGGTGATCCCGCTTCATTTATGTTAGGAATCAATGCTACCGACGAAACTATCGAAGCTTTAAGAAAAGAATTAGGCTTAGAGGAAAAAATTTTAAATCGTTATTTTAATTGGTTAATTGGAATGCTTTCAGGTGACTTTGGCGTCTCTTATACCTATCGAGTTCCAGTGCAGGACTTAATTTTAGAACGCTTAATCGTATCCCTGCCCCTCACGATTCTTTCTCTAACATTAGCAATTTTCATAGCTTTTCCCGCAGGCATGATAGCCGCTCAATTTCAAGGTAAAAAAATTGATTTTTCAATCATGGCTGCATCGCAAGTAGGTATTGCGATCCCAAACTTTTGGTTTGCTATGATTTTAGTTTTAATTTTTGCAATACATCTTAGATGGTTTTCTGCTGGTGGATTTTATGGATGGGACTCAGGTATCGTTTTAGGCCTAAAGTCATTAACGCTACCAGCCATATCTCTAGCTTTACCTCAAGCCTCAATCTTGAGTAGAGTTATAAGATCATCCATTCTCAACACTTTAACAGAAGATTACATACGAACAGCGCGAGCAAAAGGGCTTAGTCAAAGAAAAATTATTTCAAAACATGCTTTTAAAAATGCATTAATTCCAGTTTTAACAATTTTAGGCCTACAGTTTTCATTTTTGTTAGCTGGAGCAATAATTATTGAAAATGTATTCTTTTTGCCAGGGCTTGGAAGATTAATTTTTCAAGCAATTACGCAAAGAGATCTTATAGTTGTCGAGAGTGTAGTCATGCTTCTTGTTTTTTCAGTTATCTTAGTGAATTTTATCGTTGATTTACTTTACCTCATAGTGGATCCTAGGTTGCGTAAATGAAAAATATTTCCTTAACAAAAAAAATTAAACAATTTCCTTATATTTTTTGGTTTGGTCTAATAATTACAATATTTATCTTTTTTGTGAGTTTTATATCAATAATTTGGACTCCCTACGATATAACAGTTCTTAATATCCAAGATAAATTGATTCCCCCTGGAAACACTTTACACTTGTTAGGAACGGATCACTTTGGGCGAGATATCGCTTCAATGATAATGCTAGGGGCAAAAACATCACTCTTAGTAGCTTTTACGGCTACATTTTTGGGAATAGTTCTAGGCGTCCCTCTTGGATTAGTAGCGGCAAGCAGAGCGGGAGATCCTTTAGACGATATCATAATGCGCGGAAATGATTTGATCTTTGCTTTTCCTGCTCTCGTTATAGCGATTTTGATTACAGCGATCTTGGGGCCATCAATTACGAATGCTATTATTGCTATTGGGATTTTTAATATACCTGTTTTCGCGCGCATAACTCGTGGAGCCGCATTATCTGTATTTACACTTGATTTTATATTAGCAGCCAGAGTATGTGGAAAAAATCACATTCAAATATGTATTGAACATGTGCTCCCAAACATAATGAGTATCTTAATTGTTCAAAGCACCATCCAATTTTCTTTAGGAATTCTAGCCGAGTCCGGATTGAGCTATGTTGGTCTAGGAACGCAACCTCCTATGGCTAGCTGGGGAAGAATGCTTGCAGATAGTCAAACTATGATTTCATTTGCTCCACACCTTGCATTAGCTCCAGGGATTTCAATAATTGTTACTGTTCTAGCGATAAATATAATGGGAGATGGATTAAGAGATTACCTAGATCCAAAATTAAGAAAAAAATCAGCATGACACTTCTGAAACTAAAAAATCTATCCTTAACTATTCAGGACAAACCGATATTAAAATCCATTAATTTAGAGATAAAAAATGGGGAGGTATATGGTTTACTTGGCGAAAGTGGCTGTGGTAAGTCAATGACAGCGGCTGCTATTACTCAATTATTACCAAAATTTTCAAAATTAGGCGGTAAGGTTAGTTTTGATAATAATAATTTTATTGGAAAATCAGATTTAGAAATGTGCAAAATTCGTGGAAATCAAATAGCCATGATTTTTCAAGAACCAATGACCGCGTTAAATCCACTACAAACTATTGGGAATCAGATCGCAGAATCACTTTTAATTCATAAAAAATGTAGTCCCGCCAAAGCAATAAAAAAAGCGGGCGAAGCGTTAGGTAGAGTGGGCTTAGATGCCACAAAGATTTCACCTAACCTATACCCCCACCAGTTATCTGGAGGCCAAAGACAGCGAGTAATGATTGCAATGGCCATCATTCTGAGACCCAAACTTTTAATCGCCGATGAACCCACTACAGCGCTTGATGTGAAAACTCAATCTGAGATATTAAATCTACTTCAAGACCTGGTAACGAAAGATAAGGTTTCATTACTCTTAATTACACATGATATTGCTGTTATAGCAAAGCTTGCAACTAAAGTTGCTATTATGAAAGACGGAGAACTCCTTGATTCTGGATCCACCTCAACGGTATTTGAAAGATTGTCTCACCCATACACAAGACAAATACTTTCTGACTCTATTCCTCAAAAATTAAATTTATCTTTGATAAACACTAAGAAACTTTTGGAGGTAAAATCAGTTTCAAAAACATACCAAAGAAAGTTTGGAGTAAATATATTTAACAAATTTAATCTTCCCATTCTAAAAAATATTTCGTTCTCAATTAATGATGGCGAATGCCTAGGACTTGTGGGCGAGTCAGGTTGTGGTAAATCTACTTTAGCGCGGAGTATTCTTGGACTTGAAACTTTAGAGAGTGGTAGTATTACTTTAAGTGGTTTCCCTATATCATTAAACCAAAAAACCAAACGAAACGTTAGATCAAGAATTCAAATTGTTTTTCAAGATCCATTTAGCTCATTCAATCCACGCCACCAAATTGCAAAGATTATTTCAGAACCATTCAATCTTCTTGATAAAAAGCTAGATAAAAAAATTAAAACTAATCTTTTATTGGAGACAATATTAAACGTTGGTTTAACTAAGGATGACTTAATAAAATACCCTCATCAATTTTCAGGTGGTCAAAGACAACGCATAGCCCTCGCAAGAGCAATCATTATCAAACCTAAATTAATTATTTTAGACGAAGCGCTGTCTGCATTAGATGTTTCACTTAGAAATAATATGATACTGCTACTACAAAAACTTTCATTAAATTATAAACTCAGTTATCTTTTTATTAGCCATGATATCCATTTGGTTAAAGCAATAACCAATAGGGTTTTAATAATGCAGGAGGGAACCATTGTAGAATTTGGGAAAACACAAGAAATTTTAAACGGTCCAAAACACCCTTATACGCGCTCATTGATTGATTCAACACCTTCAATACCAGAATCCTGGTTTAAAAGATTAGAGGATCAAAATATAGCATGATAAAAGAGTTGCTCTGGTTTCCGACAAATAAGTGCTTAATTGATGGTTCGTGGGAAGCCCCGACATCAAAGAATGAAATTGCCCTAATTAACCCCTCAGATGGTACGATCTTAATTTATATAGCTCGAGGATCAAAGAAAGATGTGGAGAACGCAGTTTCCTCAGCTCAACGTGCCTTAAAAACAAGTTGGGGTAAAAAAAATGCTCATGAAAGAGGCCAATTCTTGCTTGCAATGTCAAAACTTGTAATCAAGTATCAAGAAAAATTAGCTTTTCTAGAATCATTAGATGTTGGAAAACCATTATCTCAGGCAACAAAAGATGTGACTACCTTGGCTAGATATCTGGAATTTTATGGTGGAGCAGCTGATAAAATTCATGGTATCACTATTCCCTTTCAAAATGATTTTACTGTAATTGGTCTACGAGAAAGACTTGGGGTAACAGCTCATATCATTCCATGGAATTATCCAATGCAGATCATTGGACGTTCAATATCAGCATCGCTGGCAATGGGAAACGCGTGTGTTTTAAAGCCTTCAGAAGAGGCATGTTTAACAGCACTTGCGTTTGGAGAAATAGCGAGAGAAGCGGGATTACCCGACGGCGCTCTCAATATAGTTCCAGGATTTGGCTCTGAGGCCGGCCACGCACTTGCATCAAATAAAGAAATAGCTCACATATCTTTTACTGGGTCCTTGCAAACAGCCACACTAATACAGATGGCTGCTGCGCAAAATATTGTGGGTACTACCCTTGAATTGGGTGGGAAATCACCCCAAATTGTTTTTGATGATGCAAATTTTGAAAAAGCTGTACCATTTTTAGTTAATGCAGGCATCCAAAATGCTGGGCAAACTTGCTCAGCATCAAGCAGAATATTAGTTCAGCAAGGAAGCTACAGAACTGTTGTAAAAAAAATGAGCGCTGCTTACAAACAGTTGCAAGTTGGTCCTGCAATTGAAAATCTTGATCTTGGTCCAGTTATCTCCCGACGACAAATGGAAATAATATTATCTTATAGAAATAAAGCTTCTGATCTCAAAATATCGGCTGAAGGTAGGATTACAAAAAATGCGACAAAACAGGGTTTCTATATTACTCCTCAGTTATTTGAAACGGATAACTATATGCATCCATTAGCACAGGAAGAAATTTTTGGACCAATTCAACTTATAATTCCATTTAGAGATGAAACGGAGGCGATTAAAATTGCGAATTCGACAGAATATGGTTTGGTAGCCTCGGTTTGGACAGAAAACGGAAGCCGTCAAATGCGCGTTGCCAAAGCTGTGCATGCTGGACAAGTTTTCATAAATAATTATGGTGCTGGAGGTGGCGTCGAACTACCATTCGGAGGTGTTGGCAAGTCAGGTCATGGTCGCGAAAAAGGGTTTGAGGCTCTTTATGGCTTTTCACAGTTAAAAACAATTGCTAATTTTTGTGGATAGGATGGTAAATGAAACTCCAAGGTAAAATAGCACTTATTACAGGTGCAGGATCTGGATTTGGTGCTGGAATTGCCAAAAAATTTAGTGAAGAGGGTGCGTCCGTTATTATTGCCGACATCAACAAAAAAAATGCTGAAGAAGTAGCCCACCAGGTTAACGGCATTCCAATTGAAGTTGATGTTTCACAAAAACATTCAGTTGAAATTATGGTTCGACAAGTATTAAAACAAAGTAAAAGTGTCGATATTCTTGTTAATAACGCTGGGATTACTCATCGTCCAGCTGCTATGGAAACTGTACCAGAAGAAGAATTTGACAATATAATCGCTGTAAATGCAAAGTCCGTATTTCTTACTTCACATTATCTTATTCCTCATTTTAAAAATAAAAAATCAGGTATAATTTTAAATATAGCCTCTACTGCCGGAATATCACCCAGACCTAACCTAACTTGGTATAACGCCTCAAAAGGATGGATGATAACTGCAACTAAAAGCATGGCCGTTGAACTTGCTCCAGTAGGAATTAGAGTTAACGCAATTAACCCAGTTGCGGGGGAAACCCCACTTTTAAAGTCTTTCATGGGAGAAGATACCCCCGAAATGCGTAAAAAATTTCTCGCTACCATACCACTTGGACGGTTTTCGATGCCAGTCGATATTGGAAATACTGCAACATTCCTTTGCTCTGAAGAAGCATCCATGATTACTGGAGTGGCTATTGAAGTTGATGGAGGAAGATGCATTTAATTATGGCTTATATCAGACATGACTTATTTTAATCCCGGTCCAAAAAATCTAATCACTGATGTTCCAGGCTTGTTAATTGGAAATGCCCAGAGTGAAAATTTAAAATCAGGCGTAACAATAGTTTATGCAGAAAAACCCTTCTTAGCCGGTGTAAATGTGATGGGAGGGGCACCAGGCACAAGAGAAACAAATCTACTCGATTCAGATAAATTGATCCAAATGGTTGATGCTATAGTATTATCGGGAGGTTCCGCCTTTGGATTAGATGCCGCGTCAGGTGTTACTGATGAACTGAGAAAAAAGAATCGAGGATTTCCTACACCGGTTTTTCCTGTACCAATAGTCCCAAGTGCCATACTTTACGACTTAAATAATGGTGGAAACAAAAACTGGGATATAAATCCATATCGAGAATTAGGAATAGAAGCCTTTAAAAATGCATCACGGACTTTTGAAATTGGAAGTGCCGGAGCAGGACTTGGAGCAACAACTTCAAATTTAAAAGGAGGATTGGGTTCTGCTTCCGTCTTACTGGACGATGGTTACATTGTTTCCGCTTTAGTAGCAGTATCTTCTGTTGGATCAACTGTTATGGGAGGAAGTAAACATTTTTGGGCTGCCCCATTCGAACTTGAAGGTGAATTTGGAAATTTAGGTATTTCTAGAACATATGATAGTAAGCTGAGTGGGTTGAGTACAAAAAAACCATTTAAAGGTGAAGCCACGACCATAGGGGTAGTGGCAACAAACGCAACCTTAGATAAGGCACAAGCAACTCGTGTGGCAATAGCAGCTCAAGATGGTATAGCCAGAGCGATTTTCCCAAGCCATACCCCTTTTGATGGCGATCTATTATTTTCTATTTCAACAGCAGACCTAAAGCTTAATGATCCAACTTTCGATACACTTAAAATTGGACACGCTGCAGCACAGTGCGTAGCTAGAGCAATAGCTAGAGCAATCTATAGTGCTGAGCCAACAGATTCGGACACTTTACCCTGCTGGTCGCAGAAGTTTTGACTAACCTTCAATTGTATTAGATATAAAATTTAAAGAAAAAATTCGAAAAGGTTCTATGGAAAACAAACAACAAGTATTTTTTTTACTAATAATAGGCGTATTCGCTTGCGTAACACTTTATTTCTTTTGGCCTACTCTAAGTAAAGAGTTTGAAAAAAAAGAAATAATCTTAGTAAAAATAAAATTAGAAAACCGATGCTCCTTCGATGAAAGCGTATTTATAATCATTCATAAAGATACGGGTAAAACGGTACATTTTAACAATGGGATTGCAAACATAAATGTTCGAGAAGGAAGCGAACTAACTCTCGCGCTGTCACCGTTATATCCAGATTTTAGATATGATGGTGTACCTCAGCCAGCAAAACCTAACATGAAAATGATTGCAGATTGTAGTGCCTCACCAAGAATGCAAATGATAATGGACTCTATGAAGGAAAGCTTTAAGAATTAGAAACTTAAAAAACCATACAATTTTCATTAACTTTCTAACAAGAACTGTTAAAATTTGCGAAGATTTTTTTTCCGTGAACCTCTATTTCTTTTATTATTATTATTTTTCTTCGATCCGACGTTCTTTCCTGTTATACTTTCCACTGTTGTCTTATCTCTGCCTGAGCGACTTTTACCAGTTTTTTTCAATTCAGAATCACCAACTATTGAAGGTCGAACAATCTCTTTCCAATCTAACGAAACATTTTGGATTTCCATTTTAATTAGCTTTTCTATTGCTTTCAGATTTTTTCTTTCGTTAACACTGCAAAATGAAATAGCTTGACCTGAAGCCCCTGCCCGCGCAGTTCGTCCAATTCTATGTATATAAGTTTCCGGTACATCAGGAAGATCATAATTAACCACAAGCTCAACATCACGAACGTCAATACCCCTTGCGGCGATATCAGTTGCAATCAACACAAAGCATTTTCCTCTTTTAAAATTCTCCAATGCTCGTTGGCGTTGATTTTGAGACTTATTGCCATGAATTGCATCTACGTTTAATCCCGCCTTCACAAGAGTTTTTACTACCTTATCAGCTCCATGCTTTGTGCGTGAAAATACCAGAATACGTTTTTTTTGTCGATTACTGACGAGATCCTTCAGTGCGCGAAGTTTCTCAGAACTGGTTAAAAAAAGAACCTGCTGAACAATTTTATCTGCTGGTTTAGCTCTAGGAGTGACTGCTACCTCATCAGGATTATTTAGATAATCATTACTTAAATTCTTTATTTCCCTTGGCATAGTCGCAGAAAAAAGAAGTGTTTGTTTGTTTTTGGGTAAAAGAGAAAATATACGCTTAATCGCGGGTAAAAATCCAATATCAAGCATCTGATCAGCTTCATCTAGTATCAAATGTGTAACTCTAGATAAATCAATTGTTTTCTGGGAAACATGATCTTCCAAGCGTCCAGGCGTAGCGACAAGAATATCTGCACCTTTTCTAAGAGCTTGTGCTTGTCTAAAAAACGGGACTCCACCAAAAATTGGTACCGACTTTAAATTAACAGCAGAAGAAAATTCTTTTATTACTCCTTCGACTTGACCAGCAAGCTCACGGGTTGGGGACAAAACTAACATTCTAACTGGTCGAAATTTACCATTACGTTCGGCTCCGTATAGGGTTGTCAAAACAGGTAAACTAAATGCCGCCGTCTTTCCTGTTCCTGTCTGCGCCAAACCGACAAGATCTCCACCTCTCAAAATGAGAGGAATGGAAGTCTTTTGAATTGGTGTAGGTTCAACTAATCCCTGCCTCTCCAAAACTTTTAGGAGCGGGTTAGCTAAACCTAATGTTTCAAACCCCACATTACACTTTCATACTATACAATAAACCATTGAATTTAAAGTTATTTTTTTAAAAAATCATCTTTTAAGCGACAGACTATAAATATTTCTAGTAAAAATTTATCGTTTGCTAAATTGAAAAGATTTTCTGGCTTTTGGTTTGCCATATTTTTTTCTTTCAACTACTCGACTATCGCGTGTGAGGAATCCAGCCGATTTCAAAGCTCCACGCAAACTCGGTTCAAAAAGACAAAGAGCTTTTGAAATGCCATGTTTCACCGCGCCAGCCTGACCTGATAATCCACCACCTTTAACCGTAGCCGTAACGTCAAATTGATCATCTACTCCTGCAACAGAAAATGCTTGTCCAATTACCATTTGAAGAACAGGCCTCGCAAAATAAGAATTCATTTCTTTTCCGTTAACTATTACCTTTCCAACCCCAGCTTTAATCCATACTCTTGCTACCGCATCTTTTCGTTTTCCTGTAGCATATGACCGTCCCAAGCTATCTTTCACAGATTCTCTTTTAACTGGGCCTTCCTCTACTATATCAGCAGGCGAAGGCGGCTTTAACTCTTCTAATGATTTTATTTCTTCTGCCATTTGCTAAGCACTCCGCGTATTTTTTGGATTCATTGATTTAATATCGAGTATCATAGGATTTTGAGCCTCATGTGGATGGTCAGAACCTACGTAAATTCGTAAATTTGTCATTTGCTGTCTGGAAAGCACTCCTCCAGGGAGCATTCGCTCAACTGCTTTACTTACTACACGCTCAGGAAACTTTCCCTCTAGTATTTGTTCAGCAGTGCGAGACTTTATCCCTCCTGGGTGCCCAGTATGCCAATAATATGTCTTCTCGGTTCTCTTTTTACCCGTTAGCTGAATTTTTTCAGCATTCACTACAATAACATTATCGCCCATATCCATATGCGGTGTGAAACTAGCTTTATGTTTACCGCGTAGTCGCATCGCAACTATTGTCGCAAGACGTCCTAGCACTACTCCTTCAGCATCCACAATGATCCATTGTTTTTCGATATTATTTGGTTTAGCAGAAAAGGTTTTCATTTTTTCTTCCATTTAGCTTTAACAAGTTTTTTTACCTAAAGTTTAACGAAGTCCGTATAACAAAAAAACCATAAGGTCAACACCTAATCGGTAAAAAACTATTAAAAACAGATATATAAACATGAGGTATCATAATACCTTTAACTTAAAGTACTCTTATGCGTATTAAACCTTCAAACGCGACGGTACTGAATAAGTAAAACTTGCGTGAGCCACAAGCATACTTCCATTATCAGACTTAAGCATTACATCACCTACAATTAATTTACGCCCCGCTTTTAATATTCGAGCATCGGCGACAAGGTCAATTGAATTTGGTTTTCGCATAAAATTTATCGAACAATTGGTCGTGACAGCTAAAGGTTCCTTACCTACTGATGCAAGGACTACAATGTAAAATGCAACATCAGCTAAAAAAAACATTGATGGTCCAGAAATAGTTCCTCCTGGGCGTAGATCGGACTCATTAGGCATCAATTTCACAGAAGCACTATCTTTAAATAATTTTAAGATTTGAATTTTACCATTTACTTGTGGAAAAACTTCTTCCAGAAATAGTACCATATTTTTTTTATTAAGGAGGTTCGTCATATAAATCTCTTTTACCAAATTGCGCAATTATCTAAAACAGAAAAAATTAAACTATCAGTCTTACATATGAAAAGGAAGGTTGGATGGAAGAAATACTTTTAAGAAAAAAAAATAACAATGTTGAAATTTTAACATTGAACGATCCAAAAAAATTAAACGCCCTATCCGAAGAGATGCTTTCATCCTTAGAATTAGCAATTGAGAGAATATCGAAAGATCGTACTGTAAAGGTTGTTATCATTCGAACCTCAGGTAAAGCATTTTGTGCTGGGCATGATCTAAAGCAAATGCAAGTTGCTCGACAAAGTAAAGATAAAGGCAAAAAATATTTTAACGATCTTTTTAAGCGATGCGGAAGAATGATGATGTCGATACGGAAAATGCCTCAACCCGTCATTGCATCAGTTAACGGTATTGCTACAGCAGCTGGCTGCCAACTTGTTGCATCATGCGATTTAGCAATAGCTTCATCCGATGCAACATTTGGGGTAAATGGTGTAAATATCGGTTTATTTTGTTCAACTCCAATGGTTGCTCTATCCCGTAATATTGGCAAAAAGAAAACTTTTGAAATGCTTGTTACGGGAGACTTTTTAGATGCCGCGACCGCAAAGTCAGAAGGATTGGTTAATAAGGTTGTAAACATAAAAGATTTGCAAGAAGAAAGCCTTGCATTGGCAAAAAAAATTGAGTCAAAACTTTCATCAGCCATTAAAATTGGTAAAGAAGCGTTTTATATACAAAGTGAAATGAACTTGAACTCTGCCTACAATTATACTGCTGAAGTCATGGCTAAAAACATGCTTTACAATGATACGAAAGAGGGTATTAAGGCCTTTATTGAAAAACGAGCCCCTCACTGGGAAAATAACTAAGTTAAAATTTGTCGTCGTGGATAGGCAGTTTCAAAGAAAACCCAAACAGCTAAAAGCCATAGGACCAAGGCAAGCAATTGATGGACTATCGCTATTTGATAAGGAGCTCCATAAGTAACTGTGACGATGCCTAACACAATTTGCAGAAATAATGTAACAAAAAGTAGAGCGTGACTATATTTTAAAAAATTAATAGGGTTTTTTCTGCTGTAAGACAGAGTTAGCACCCCAACTATGAGCAAAAAATAAGCAGACATTCGGTGATTAAATTGAACTGCTGCTGGACTTTCAAGTAAATTGTAGAAAACGCCTTCAAATGCCCAATATTCAGAAGGGAAAAAATCTCCAGCCATCAACGGCCAATCAGTATATGCGGTACCAGCATCAATTCCTGCAACCAAAGCACCCAATAGAATCTGAAGGAAAAGAGCAAACAAATAAACTTTCATATAAAAATATAATTTCTTATCTCTGCTTCTTCTACTCACCATCACTGACTCAACCGTGAGCCTTAAAGACAGAATAAACCACAAAATCAGTCCTACAATACAAAATGCCATACCCAAATGTGTCGCCAACCTATATGATGCCACATCAGTCATTTCTGGCATGAGTCCTGAATAAACCATCCACCAGCCTATTGCGCCTTGCAAGCCAATAAGGAATCCAAGTAACAGAAATTTCCGAGGCCAACCTGCAGGAATTTGTCGTTTAATAGCAAGCCAGCTAAACCCAATTATCCACACTAACCCAATAGCCCTTCCTAATTGCCGGTGTCCCCACTCCCAGAAAAAAATATTTTTAAATTCAGGCATTGTCATATCCGAGTTTACAAGCGAAAATTCGGGTATCAATTTGTATTTTTCGAATTCAATTATCCATTGTTCGTTCGTCAGTGGGAAAAGAATGCCAGTGATTGGTTTCCACTCGACAATGGAAAGACCGGAATCTGTTAAACGAGTCATACCACCAACAACAACCATACATATTATCATTACGAGAAGAATAGAAAGCCATAAAATTGATTGTTTCTTAGTTATTGACGAAACATAAGGATCATCCATGATCATCGTTTTTCGATTTAACTCAGAGGTGCTGTCTATTTCCTCAAAAACTAAGTTTTTTTTAACCAAAACTGCGTCCCCGCTCTTACCTGATGACAGATTTAACGCTTACAAAATAATTTTCAACATGTTAATCGCTAGTTCACCTCTTAATTAATGATTTTATTATACCATGCAACGTCCGTACGTCTGCGCTTGTCAAAGGTAACCTTCCAAGTAAGTTAGTTAAATTCTCCATTAAACTAACTTTCTTATCTTTTGGCCAAAAATAATTAGAAAAATTTAGATTTTTAAAGAGAGTAGAGCGCAAATGTTCGACTTCAATTAAAGAGGCATATTGAACACCTTTTTGATGTACTCTAGAATTTTCTTGTTTTTGATTTAAATTAAACCATTCATATGCTAACACAACAACACATTGAGCTAGGTTAAGTGAAGAAAATTGGGGATTTATTGGAACCGATACGATCGCCTGCGCTAAACTAATATCATCATTTTGAAGACCAGCTCGTTCAGGTCCAAACATTATTCCAACCCCTTGCCCTTCATTTATAATATTTCGGCTCTTTATCATTGAGCTTTTTGGAGAAAATATTTCTTTGGCTAGATCGCGATTACGAGCAGTGGTGGCAAAAACATAATTTAAATTAGCGCATGCTTCCTCCGTTGATTTA